>DAIUDF010000001.1:0-117988 GCA_036845785.1 Candidatus Moraniibacteriota bacterium
AGCTACGCTATAAAGGCACACACCACGCTTCGCGTGGTGGTTTACCGGGTTAATTTAAAACCCCGACGAATCGGGGTTTTAATTTGATGATACTATAAGGCTACCATATACAAATTTTTCTTTGCACCTGATTTGACTTTGACCGTTTTGGATACAGTGCTTTTCTTTACATCACTCGGATTTCTGTATCCAGTCAAAGAAGCCTTGATCTTGTATGTTCCTTTTTTTAGCTTTTTAAATTTATAAGCTCCACTCTTAGAAGCTTTATCACTATCCTTGAGTTTACCGTTCTTATAAATTTTTACCTTGGCTCCTGCTAAAGGTTTTAAAGTAGTCTTTTCTTTAACATAACCTTTAAAAGAATACTTTTGTACCTCATAGGCTGCCAATGCTGTTGAACAAGTGAGACCTAAAAATCCAACAGCCAAAAGCAAAGAAACAATTCTTTTTTTATTCATTTTGCTTTTTTCTTTAAAACGAATTAAAAAAAACAACTAGCTAGTTGTGAAATGTACCGGCCAACATTTCACATATATTATAACAAATTTTCAAATGTCAAGCAAGATTGTCAATGGAAGTTATCCACACCCCGCACTAACTTTTCACTAGTTTCCGAATTAGAGCTTTGCTCTTGTGCAAAGTTAGTGCGGGGCACGCCCCATCTTTCTTTCACCAGTTTCTAAATTAGAGCTTAGCTCTTGTGAAAAGTTAGTGCGGGGCACGCCCCATCTTTCTTGAACTTAGTTTCTAAATTAGAGCTTCGCTCTTGTGAAAAGTTAGTGCGGGGCACGCCCCATCTTTCTTTCACCAGTTTCTAAATTAGGGCTTAGCTCTTGTGAAAAGTTAGTGCGGGGCACGCCCCATCTTTCTTGAACTTAGTTTCTAAATTAGGGCTTAGCTCTTGTGAAAAGTTAGTGCTGGATTATTCCGAACTTTCACCAGAATCTACATTTTCTCCCCTTTTCAGAGAAATAATCTCACCAACGACCGTAATAACCAGGAAATAATAGGCATAAATTGCAAATGTTTCCGCTAAATTTTCATTTTTAAAAACCAACAGAACCGGACAGCTGGCCAGAAAAAACAAAGCCAGCGCGGCTGAAATGCGGCTTGAAATTTTCCAAACGATTGCAATTCCAAAATAGATCAAAATCAGGGTGCCAAAAAACGTGAAGTCAAAACTATATTTGGCCACAAAAGCAGCAACAATGATTGCTAAAGACAATCCGACTTTGAGACGGAATTTTTTCTGGTCCGAAAATCCAAAATCGAACTTCGGAATTTTGATTTCAAAACTAATGTCTTTCACCCCGCACTAATTTTCGACATTGCTTTGCAAAAAACAATGTGAAAAAATTTAAAAAATTAATCCCCGCCTGCTTTCTGTCTAAAACAAATCGCGCTTCCCTAAGTCGAAATTTAGTGCGGGGTTCACCCAACACTAATTTTCAACATTGCTTTGCAAAAAACAATGTGAAAAAATTTAAAAAAATTAATTCCCGCCCGCTTTCTGACTAAAACAAATCGCGCCTTCCTAAGTCAAAATTTAGTGCGGGGCTCACTTCGTAAATTATAAATAATTAATTTGTCATTTTCCAAAACCTTCTTCAAATTCATTCTATCAAGCCAGGAATATTCTTGCCAGTCTTCAGTTTTGGTCAGCATAATTTTTTGAATTCCCAGTTTTTCCATATCTTTGGAAAAATCAGCATAATCTATCTTTTCGGCAGGATTGCCTTTGTGGGCAATATATTTTTCAATTGCCAGTGTCTGTTCATCCAGAGAATGCGAATACACCTTGCCGGTTTCGGTATTATTGCCCTGAATAATATTTTTGCCGAAAAAACCTTTGGCGGGCGTCGCCACGTTTTTTCCCGCAAAATCAAATTCCATATACAGGTGCCAGGGCAGAAACAGAATTTTTCCATCAGTTGGATTTTCCTGCAGATATTTTTTAGCTGCCTGCCATTCAGATGGAAATTCATGCGGAGCCAAATGCTCATGCATTCCCCTGATCATTGAAAATGAAAAAATGACCGGCAGAAGAATGGCCAGCAGCCCTATTTCCAATCGATACCCTTTCAGCTTTTTTGTTTCCCAGAGAAATTTTATCCCCCAACTCCCGAAATAGGCATAGAAAAAAACCAGAACCACCGCCCACTTCTGGGATTCGCGAAGGCCGATATAAAAAGGAAAATGATCATACAAAAAATTTGCCAAAGGCGCGAAAATCGGCGAGGCAATTCCGATGGCCAGCACATAGGCAATGACCGCCGTCAGCGTCAAAGGTTTTGCAAAAATATCTTTATTCAAAAACTGCTTGGCTAGCCCAAACATAGCTAAAAGAAATATGGCCCAAAAAGCAATCATCCAGATTGGATTTTCCTGAATTGAAACGAACCGGTCCTGATCTTCCCCCCAATATCCCTGCAATGCCAGCACAGTATAATAAACCGAATGATCGCCGGATCTTTTTGTCTCAAACGCCTTGGCATCATCCAGTGAAAAACTTCTCATTCCGCCCACACCGCCATCTGTTCCGCTCGCAAAAGAAAAAAGCCAATTGCCGTTTAAAATTATTATACCCATTCCGACAATGAGCATTGTTTTCAAAATAAACTCCCAATTCCTATTCCGAAAAAAATGGAAAGTCAAAAGAGCAACCATGGAAGTTGCGACAAAAAAAGCGCTGTGAGGAAAACTCGCGATTGTCAGCCCTGCCAAAATCGCAGCTGCCCATATTTTCCGGTTTTTTTCTTTTTCTGCCAGATATTCCAAAAAATAGATCAAGAACCAGAAGAAAAACAAGCTGCCAAGAGCAATGCCGGGCTGTTCAACCAGACGCGCATAGATGAAAGGATTGAAAATCAGAAAAATTCCGGCGAAATATTGCGCAAAAACATTCCCCGTATTTTTCGCCAAGCGGAATCCCGCCAGTCCCAGAAAAAAGATGATAGCAAAAAGATATATCCGTTGAAAAACTCCGAAAGAAACAATTGAGGCCAGACCGTAATTTATAATCCTTACTATGGAATCAATTTTCCAATCTACGTCAGCCAAAGAAATTTCCGGCCTGACCGACCAGTCCAAAAGAAAAATATACCCACTTTGAAAAGTCGGATATAGCAAAAAAACTGCTATGGCAAAAAAAATAAATTTATAATATTTTTTCAAAACTTTTTCCATATCTGTTTATTGAAGTTTGGTTTTGGGAATTTATCCCAGCATCTACAGAATGCCTAACGAGCAAGCACAGAGATTGATGTACACAAACTCATACCCCAATATCAAGGGGTAAGCCCGTGAGCATGAGGTTTACTTTTCGCTTTCAAGCATTGCTTTTAATAAAAAAATTGTTTCAGTTCTGAGTTTCGCCCTGGCCCAATCTTTTTGCGACTCGACGAGCATTTCGCCAAGACCATCCAAAATGTGGCTATTATCCATTTTTTCCAAGAGCCTGATGCATTCAGCCACAATTTCATCAAAAGCCCTTCCGGATCGATTTTCAACCAATTTTTTATTTATCGGCCAATTATTTTTTGCAAAAAAGTAAACATCATAAACATCACGGCTCGTTTTGCCGATTCGTTCATACATCGCCATCAGCTTATTGGCAAACATATCTTCTTTCACCATTACTGCCATTGGAATGCCAAGCAATGTTTTCAACTCATACTTGGAACCAAAATCTCGACGATTTACTTCGATCTTAATATTTTGAGATTTATCGTCATATGAAATAATCGTGATCAGATTAAATCTTTTGATCCGCGAATCAACGATTTTTCCATAATCAGAGGCTATTTTTTCAATTTTATCGAACACTTCCTGCTCCCTGCTTTCATCCAGAAGGTCAAGGTCAATATCCACTGAATTGCGATTCAGATTATAAAACATCAAAGCTGCTGTGCCTCCCTTAAATCCCAGATATGGAGAAAGCGAAGTGTCAGAAAAGATATCTTTCAAGATTTGAAGCAAGATGCTTTTATGCTTTGCAAAATCCAAGGTCATATTTTTTAATTAGTATTTTTATAATATTTAAAATATTCTGCAACTTTTTTATTCATTCTCTCGTTGCGGTATATCGGCAAAATTTCGAATACTTTTCTCCAGTCCAACACATCCAAATGATCAAAGTGATAATCCTTGCTTGCATAGATCCTATCCAAAAAAGCCCGCTCCTTGGTGGCAGTGGCAACATTATCTATGTTTTCAATTCCGACAGTATTGCTTAAAACATAATCTTTCATTTTGATAAAAGATATTTTCTGCCCATTTGCTTCGATTTCTCGAGTAACATAAGAAGCTGTAAAAATATTCCCATAGTATTGAAAATTTATCCCGGAACGAGTCAAAACAGTTTCAAAACTGATATAAGCAGGAGTATAAATCCGAGTGGCCAACTCAAAACGATTGTAATTTTTGTCTTTGGCATAAATTCCGCGACGAATCCTGATCAATTTATTGTTTTTTACATATTGGCTCAATCTGACCCGGACAGCCACGTTCACCGTTTCTCCCCACAACAAAGCAATGTCTTTGGTAGAAAAGACGGTTTTAGGAGATCTTAACAAAATTTCAATATATTCACCTTTTTTGGGCTTACTATTCATATTATTACCTGAAGTTAGCTTAAAACTTACTTACAGTATCATTATACACCAACTCGCAGAAAAAAGCAAGCATTGCATTGCTTAAAAACTACTGTTCAATTTCCATCTTTTTTGATTAATTTTTTTCTTTTGCGCCAATCGTAAAGCAAATAGCCCAGGCAACCAAAAAGAGTTGTACCGGAAATTATCAATCCAAGATAGAAATAGGATTGGGGTTTGAAATATAGCACCATTTCCACATCAATCGAACCGTCAGGATTCTCCCTATAATACTCCTTAGAAAAATTCTGTTTTATGTATTCCGGATCTATTGTCCACTTGTTGGCATATTCATTAATGATCTTATGCGTATCGTTAAAAATCGGTTTTTTCCAAAGATAATATAAATTTTTTATTTCGAAAAATTTTTTATCAAATCCCTGACATTCTGTAATGTTATTGTTATATTTTATTTTTTTGTCTGACTCAAAACACCAACCATTACTATTATTTTTTTCTAAATAAATATTCCACTCTTGATGAAAATTCTGCAAAAATATAAGACTTTGTTTATTTTGTAAATTAATTGATATTATGTATTTTTCAGAATTATTATATTGAAAAATGCTGTTGTTGGTTTTTATAATAGGACTTACTTCATCAGAAATTTTATAAATTATCCAATCCCTAAGTTCCATTTGTTTTTTAAATGGAGAGACTAACTCCTCATTGAACTTTAAGCTATTACTTGTATCTTGATAAGAAACGAAATCAAAATCTTTTCTTAACAAAATAAATTTGATATTATTGTCCCTGGTTAATTTAACAAAACTTTCTATATCTTTTTTTACTAAAAGATTATAATATTTGTTATAAATTTTATTTTTTGAAACATTCTCTGGCCCTGGGGTTGAAATTACCACTTCTTTGTTTATTATAGAAGAGAAATTGCCATTAGTCTTACCCCAGGTGAAAATTTCAAAATATTGTTTTGGCAAAACAAATACTTTATTAATATCTGACCCTAATTCATTTTCCCAATTTACATTGAGATATTCTCTAGGTATTGAAATCTTAGATTTTTCATCAATAACTTTAAAACTTATATAGGGATAAATATTAACAATTAAAAGTAACATTAATAAAAAATGAATAATTCTAACACATAAAAAATTCTTTTTGATTAGAATTAAAAAATTTATTATGGCAAATATAAGTAAGAAATGATACATCGGATACCATTTAAAAGAATTTCTAAAAATTGCGAAAAAACTATTCGAATAGAAAAGGTTTTCGTATATTTTGGCAAAGATACCTTCCCTGGTTCCAACCATTAATGGAATCAGAATTATTATAAACCCAGCGAAGAAAAATGAATTCATTCTTTTTTTAAAAAACATGGATACAAGTAAAATCATCATCGGTAGCAAAAGTATAGATCCAATAATTTCGTTTAAATAAAAATTTTGATAGGCATAACTTAGCCAATCTGGTCCCCAAACAATTCCAAAACTCCAAGGGCCAATCCCCTTGAATGAGTTCAGATAGGTTGATATTCTATTTGTCATATCGGGCGTCTCAACCATGATATCTGATAATTTATTTGCATTGATTGTTATAAAATGTATGCAATATGAAATTAGCCAAAAAAAATTCAATATAATTGATATAGAAAAAGCTATTAAAATTTTTTTAATATCAATTTTTTGTTTTAGAAAAAAAATTACATAATACAGGCCAACAACTCCTATACAAAATATTGCAATAAGAGCAGCGGTCAAATTTACTGCGCTAAGAAATAAAGTACTAATAGAAAATTTTATAACATTTTTAATATTAGATTCTTTCAACAAGTTTAGGAAAAAATAAAGAGGAACTGGCAATAACCATTGGGGATAAACAACGGCTATATATTTAGCCGTTATACTTGTAGAAAAATATATGGATGTTAAATAAACAATGCCTAATAATGTCAGAACATAAATCTCGTTTTTTGTATTGCCATAGTTAAAGAATTTTTTTATTGTTTTTACAAAGAAAAACAATGATGTAATAAAAGAGAGCGAAATGAAAATAAAAAAACCTAAATTAAATCCAAAAAGGGTTGTAAAAAAAATTCTTGGTAAGAAATATGGTAGAATATAGGCAGAACTTAAAAGATTGCTTTCCCCAAAGTTTGTCGATCCCTCCCATGTATTAAAAATGAATGATAATTGTTTTAAGGGACTAAAAAGTGTTTCGTGGCGACTATCTAAAATAAAAGAGTTTGAATAAAAATTTAATAAAATAACAACAATAATTAAAAATAGAATAATAAATAAAATATTATTTTTTGTTACTTCGAATTCGTTAAACTTAAAACATCTAATATTTCTTATAAATTGCAAAAATTTGCCCACCATATAATATTGTTCTAGTTATAAGATTGTCATTAAAATAAAAACTGTAAGGAGTGCTTAATGTTATTTTTTGCAGACCGCATCTTCTTAAGAAAAAGTCCAAAGTATAGGGAGTAAAAAGAATTGTATGTGTTTTATCCATTTCTCCAGTATAATTTTTTTTACCTAATAAAAATCTCAAAAAACTATTTGCATTAGGCGTAGTTAGCACTAAAAATCCATTATTTTTTAAATTATATCTAATTACATTTTTTAAATTTGAAAGATTGTCTAAGTGCTCTATTGTATCTAATAAAATTATCAGATCAAAAGTATTTTCCTTGTTTAATTGATCTTTGTTTAAATCAAATAATTCGAAACTGCCCTTCTTAAATTTCTCCTTACAAAAATCAATTGCAAAAGATGATATATCATATCCCATACATTCATTATCTTCCATAATATCTTCAAAAAAAAGGCCTCTTGCGCAACCAAAATCAGCAATTTTTTTATCCTTCAGTAAGATATTTTTTTGTTTTAAAAAATCCTTATAATGATCCAGCGTACTGGAATTTTTTTCAGATAATTTATTGAAATATTCTTTTTTATAATTAATTTTCATTTTAGACAATCAAATAATTTAGCATACTCTTTTGCCGCTTTATCCCAGCTAAATTGTTTTGAAAAATTATAATTATCATTTATTAATTTTTCTCTTTCTTTCTCTTCAAGATTGCTTATTTCAACCATTTTATTATAAATATCTTTTAAATCATACGGATTGATAAGCCAATTTTTATTGGGTGTAATTTCTATCAATGAGCTATTTTTTGAAGTTATGACAGGACATTTGCACGCCATTGCTTCTAAAGCGGGAAATCCAAACCCCTCATAAAAAGATGGGTAAATAAAAAAAACAGCATTTTGATAAAAGTTTACTAATTGATCTTCACTTGCATATCCCCACAATATAACATTATCCGTCAGCTCTAGTTTTCTAATTGCATCTTTTAATTCAGCTGTTTGATTCTCACCGATCAGACCGGCAATAAGATACTTATGTTTTATCAATTCTTTATCTCTAGACATTACTTCTAATACGCTGAGGATGTTTTTTCTTTTGGGGTGAGTCGTAAGAGAAAAAAAATATTTTTCCTTAATAATCCTTTCCTTTTTAGTTTCTTCTAAAAATAATTTGTTGATACCAGAATAAATAACTCTGATTTTTTCTTCAGAAACTTTATAAAAATTCAGAATATCTTTTTTTGTATTTTCAGATTGAGCAATAACAACATCAGCATTTTTTAAAGATCTTTTAATGCCATATTTATAATAAAGATTAAAAAAGAGTGAATGATTTTTTGGAAAAACTAAAAAAGATAGATCGTGTATAGTAACTATATATTTAATTCCCTTGATTTTAAAAAATGGAAGAATGTTTGAGGGACCGTGAAAGATATCAACTCTTTCTTTTTTTATAAGACAATTTATAAAAAAAAGATCAAATAAGGCACCAAATAATCCATTATTTGGTCCTTTTATAATTTTTGTATCTCCAATCTTTTTATTCAAAGATGTTTGAAAAAAAATAAAAGAAAATTTATCTTGATTTTCAGATAACTTATTATAAAGGCACTTTATATAATATGGTATGCCAGTACTTGATTGCTGATAAATTCTCGAATTTATACCAATTTTCATTTATTTATAAATATATTTTAAAATTAATTCGTAAAGTCGATCGCAGGCCATCCCGTCTTGATATTTATTAAATTTTTCTGTAAAAAATTTATATTTATCCTTATAGTTTGAACTCGTAGACCAATCAAAATCATCAATCAAATCAAAAAGTTCTTCTTCATTTTTCGCAAACGCTTGGGGCATTTCTTCAAAATAGTTATAATACATCTTCCTGCAATTTTTTAAATAATAATCGAAATCATAGCAATACAAAATTATAGGGCGATTCGTTAAACAAAATTCAAATGGAATGCTCGAATAATCTGAAATTAAAATATCAATATGAAGTAACAATTCTTGAATATCGTCTACTTCGTTTGATATTTCTTTTATATTACTTAAACTTAATATATCAATTTTTTTTCCGAATAAAGATAAAGGGTGATTTTTTACTAAAAATATATAATTTTTTTTCTTCAAAAGTTCATTTAAATTAAGCAAATTCTTTTCCGTAAAAGGTATTATTTCGTTCACGTTATCTCTAAAAGTTGGAGCATATAACAAAATTTTATTATAGATAGATAAATTAAGCTTTTGTTTATAATCATTGTAAATTAAATTTTTATTAAAAAATATATCGTTTCTCGGATATCCAATTACCTTAATATTGTTATTTAATAATGCTGTCTTCATATTGTCTGCAGAACTTTCTGAACAAGAAATAATAAATTTATACAGCTTCATTTCTTTTTTTATAAAGTAACAAAATATTCTATGAAAAAGCAATTGGTCTTTTCTGCTATCCAGAGAGATATCTTTTAATGGTGTGCCATGCCATAAATTTATAATATTAAAATTGCCTAAAATAAAAGTTCTTCCTGTAATATCCTGGGAAGCAGCCTCAATTATTAAATAATTAGCTCTCAATATACTCCAAATGCCAGCAAAGGAATAAAGATACACTACAGGCTTATTTTCTGATTTTAGCATTTTATATATATTCTTATTTCTTGTGATCCAAAAAGGAATAAACTCACTATTTTTTCTATTAAGCAAATATAAATAAAAATATTTTGGATTTCCTATAAATCTGTAACCAAAATATGAACCAAATAGTAAAAGGTTATTTTTTTTGGGGATAACATATGAAAAAAACCAAAAAAGGGGAATGAAGAACAAATTTAAAATAATTTTAAATAATACTTTCATGTTTTTTTATACCATCTTTAATCATATAAATTTTCTAAGGCAAATTAAATTGGATATAATTATATCTATTTTATTTTCAGCAAATTCGCAGTCTTCTCTTTTTGTTTCGCCTGTCAAAACCAGTACGGATGTTATTGGAGAATTTTCCGCTAACTTCATGTCCGTATAAAGCCTATCCCCTATTATAACCGCATCCCTGTATGTAAATCCGTATTTTTTGAGAATCGGATCTATAAATGATTTGTCTGGCTTTCCGAAAAATTTATTTGGTAATATGCCCGTAGTCATTTCTACTATCTTTATAAATGTGCCAATGTCAGGGATTACCCCATCTTTTGCGGGACATACAACATCCATATGGGTCGCATAATAAGGAATTCCTTTTCGAACAAAATTAGTGAGTTTTTGTATTTTTTGATAATTAATCTCATCATCATACGTTAATAAAATTGCTTCTGGATTTTTTTCTTCATATTTTAGCCCCTCTTCGCTGAAATATTTTGAAACATTTTTATTTGCAACCCAAAAAACTTTTTTAATTTTTTTCTGTTTTAAGAAAGCCACCGCTGACGCAGAAGAAACTAAAATATTACACTCTTTTAATCCTAGTCCAATCTTGTTAAACCTAGCCAGATGCTCTTTTGGTGTCCTTGAAGAATTATTTGTAGCAACAAAAAATTTTCGATTTTTCTTTTTCAGAACATTAATAAAATCCAATGCTCCTGAAATAGTTTCATTTTCAATAGTTAATGTTCCATCTCGATCTATAAAAAATATTTTTTTATTCTTAAGTTCTTCTATTTTTTCATTAAACAAAACCTCAGCAGCCCCTAAGTCTTCATAATTATCTATTTCATACCATCTGTTTTTCCCTATATTAAATGGATTAGCAACAATTTTTCCGGATGAAAATAAATTATCCAACATTACCTCTGTCCATTGATTCCTATCTCTATTTATATTTATGATTCGATTCATTTCAAGAATCAACGTATTAGTATCTTTTTTATCAATTTTATATATATCTATAGAACAACCGTATGCTTCTTTTTCTATAATTTTTTTTGAAATGCTCTTAATAATTCCATTTTTTACAATAACTTTCATCGATTCTTCTAGGTATCTGCCCTTATCAACAGCAACGACTGTTCTCTTCTGTTTGACTAATCCTCCTATAATGCCCGCATCAAAAACTAAATCAGCATTCATGAGAATTACATTGCCTTTTAAATGTTTCTTGGCGAGAAATAGGGAATACATATTATTTGTTTCTTCAAATTCTTTATTTTCGACAAAAGAAAAATTTATTGATGGATAATTATTTTCGCAAAAATTTACAATTTGAGACGATTTGTATCCAGTACAAATAACTATTTCCCTGACTCCATTCTCAGTCAATGAGTCAATAATATAACCTAGCATCGGCTTTCCGTTTACCTTGATTAATGTCTTAGGTTTTTTGTCTGTCATTGGACGCAATCGTGAACCAACTCCTGCAGCTAAAATTATTGCCTTCATAAATTATTTTATGTCATATATTTCTTTCTCAATAATTTTATTTTTTGAAAAAGAAAACTGATTTTTTATTATATAATCTGTTTTAATAATCTTACGCAACCAATATGTAAAAGATTACATGTACTGTAAGCTGTTACTCTTTTCATATATTTTTTTAAAAAAATTAAGTTAGCTTAAACTTTTCAGGATTTTTAGGACAAGCCTAAAATTTTTTTGAAATCCTCATAGCTTTTTTCAAATGTTATTTCTTTGCTCCAATTCCAAGCATTTTGCCCCAATCTTTCATATTCAACTTTATCTTCCAAAATTTTTACAATCTTCTGGCTAAGATTCTCCGGATTGTTTTTTTCGCAAATTATCCCCGTTTCCCCATTTCTGACGCTATCCCTGAGACCATCAACATCATAGACAACTGCCGGAGTTCCCTGCGAATTGGCTTCCGTGACAACAAGTCCCCAGCCTTCTTTGGCGGAAGTGACGGCAATAAGATGTGATTTTTGCATCAGTTCAATCTTTTTTTCTCTGCTAATCTTGCCCAGACATTGGATTGAATCTCTATATTTTGATGTTTCTATTATTTCAATAATTTTTTTGGCAAACTTTCCGGTTGTATCTCCGGCTATAATCAGCTGCAAATCAGAAATTTTCTTTTTTGCAATTTCAAAAGCTGCAATGATCTGATCGGCCCGTTTCATAGACCTTAGTGCCCCAAGACTGAGTATTGTGAGTTTTTCAAATTTTTCAATATTTAAATCTTTGACCGGATTAATGTGCGTTCCTTCACTGATTATTTTGATTTTATCCCGTCTGAAACCGAATTTGCTCAGATCTTTTTTAGTGCTTTCGGAAACCGTAATGACATCTCTGTTGCCAAGCAAGAACAGATAAAACGTTTCCGCAATATATCCAATCAGACCTTTGATGATGTTCATCTCGTAAAACCAAATTTCCCGGCAAAGCTGATGAAAAAATAAAATGCTTTTCTCGTGAACATATAAATTGCAAAAAAACGGAATTGTGTTCACTTCTTCAATAACCAAATCCGCCCAGCCTTTCAGATTTTTTTTGTAATATTTATACGCTTCAAAGTAGACTGTGCGATAGTTTCCAACTCTTATAACCTTGAAACCGTCAACCATTTCTTCTTTTTCTGCCCCGGCAAAACCGCGCACCAAAAAAATAACTTCGTGTCCATCTTGAACCAATCTTCTTGCCAGCTCTTCATTCACAACTTCCGCCCCGCCGGCATAGGGGTTTTTAATATCTTTCCAACTGAACCATAACAAGTTCATAAAGTTATCAAGTTCATAAAGTTATAAAGTTTTGATAAAACCAGAGATTATTTTAGAAATTTCAATTTTACAATTTTTTCTTCCTCACCACATACATCGGCCTGCCGATAACTTCCCCATGGATATTGCCGATACTTGCCTATTCATTTTTTTGCCCTCTTTTCCATAATTCATGCAAACTAGAACATTAAATTAGATAAAATAGACGGGAAAAGCCTTACGCCCGGAACTTTTTTGAAAATTATTTGAAATTGATGCAAAAAGCAAAATAACTTCGATACCACCATAAGTTCTTTCAAATTCAGCTATTGATTTTGATTGATCATTTTTGAGTAAATTTTTAACTTCCAGCGCTGTTTTCTTTCCGTCAGCTAAATTCAAAATAAAATCAACTTCGCTTTTTCTTTTATTGCGCCAATAATTTAAATCATACCCCGCTTTTACTAATTGGGAAAAAACGGCATTCTCCAAAACCTGCCCCATATCATTTCTGTCTTCAAACTTTCTGAAATCATTCACTATTGCATTTCTCAAGCCGGAATCAAAAAAATAAACTTTGGGATTTTTCACGATTTCCGTCCGCTTATTTTTATAAAAAGGTTTTACTAAACCAACAATATAAGTTTTTTCCAAAAAATTCAAATATTTTTTCAGGGTTGGATAGGTGAATTCCGATATTTGAGAAAGTTCCCTATATTCAACAAGATTACCCGCCTGAAAAGCCAAGGCTTTGATTAATTTTCCCAACTTATAATCATCAATCAGGCCTAAAACATCCCGGACTTCGCGAAGAAAAAAAGTATTATAAATATTCTTAAGCACTTCTTTTTTTTCTGCCTCATCGCGAGCTAAAATGACCCGGGGATAACCTCCAAAAATCGAATACTCTTCAAATTCTCTGGCCAGTTTCTGTTTTATTTCATTCCCCACTGTGACATTTTTTTTCGAAAGAAATCCCGGATTTAATTCAGAATAAATTCTATTCAAAGCCACATTCTTGTAGCTTAAAAACTCGGAAAAATCAAGCGGAAAAAGATTGAAAATAAAAATCCTTCCCACCAAATACCGCGTGGCCTGAATAGTAAGATCGATCGCCGATGAACCTGTAATAAAAATTTTTATTTTTTCAGAATCAAAAATATACTTCAAACGCTTGCCTCCATTTTTTGAATATTGGAATTCATCTATGAATAAATATCTATTTCCCCTCACGTATAGCTTCACAAAATCTTCAATATTCCTATTGAACATATTGAGAACATTTTTATCCTCAAAACTGACAAAAACCGCTTTTTTAAGACCCGAAAAAATCTTTTTTAAAAGCGTGGTTTTCCCGCATTGACGAGGACCCAAAACAGCAATAATTTCCGGGGTTTCAAGATATTTAAGAATTTTATCCTCTAATTTCCGCTTAATATACATAAAAATTGACTGTTTGAACTAAAATTTAATACTAGTTTAATTATAGTTCAGACTGAAGTTCAAGTCAAGATTGCTCCAGTTAAGTTTTACAATTTTTTCTTCCTCACTACATACATCGGCCTGCCGATAACTTCCCCATGGATGTTGCCGATATAGAGAGCAATGAGACCCAAACAGCTCAAAACTATGCCACTGAAAAAGATGTTGAGAATTGCCAGCGAAGCCGGACCGGAAAAAGAAAAACCGAAAGGATCCTTCCAAATATATTTGTCGAAAAAAATGAAAAGTCCCAGAGAGCCGGAAACGACTGTGACCACAATGCCCAGATAGCCGGCCAGTTTCAATGGCAGAAGGCTCATGGCGACAAAACTGCTGAGAGCCAGTTTGATGAGTTTTGTTGTGCTGTAGGCGGCTTTGCCATGCGCTCTGGCCGGAGAATCAAACAGGATATATTCCCGGCGGAAACCCAGCCAGGCAATGAGGGCGCGCGTCATGCGGTTTCTTTCGCTGAATTTATTGAATTCGTCAATGACAATCCTGTCGAGCAGCCGGAAATCTGTCGCGTCGGGAGCAATGGAAGTTTCGGAAATTTTGTTGATGATTTTGTAGTAGAACCACGAACCGGCGCTTTTTATTAATGAATTCCGGTGATTTTTTTTCCTGACTCCGACCACGACTTCCGCTCCCTTTTCCCATTTGGCCAGAAATTCGGGAATGGTTGCCGGCGGATGCTGAAGATCAGCGTCAAGCATAATGCAGGCGTCTCCCTGGCAATTGTTGATGCCGGCCGTGGTGGCGATTTCTTTGCCGAAGTTGCGTGAAAAATCAATATACTTCACATCCTGATCCGCTTCGGACAATTTTCTGATTTCTTCAATCGATTTGTCCCGGCTTCCGTCGTTGACAAAAATAATTTCAAAAGCATAGTTTTGAAGCATGTTTAAAACCTTTCTAAGCTCTTCATAGAGAAGCGGAATATTTTTTTCTTCATTATGAGCCGGGATAACGATGGATATAAGTTTCATACTTTTTCGTTTAATTTGCCTCTAGATACGAAAAAAAGGCCAATCAGAATGGCAACAAATTGCATAATAATCACTATATTGATTATAGCAGAAATGCTCTTCCCGTAAAGGAAAATCAGCCCTGAAAATACCGCGGCAATTGCAATAAGAAAATAGGCTATTTTTGTCTTATGGATTGACAGAAGATACTGGAAAATGAGATTAACGATGGAAAACAGGGATACTGCGATCGCGAACCATCCCAGATAAGCCGCTGCTCCCTGATATTTGTTTCCGTAGAGAATGCTGAGAATCAATTCCGGATACAGGAAATATATTATGGTAGCAAAAGTTCCCGCGAAAAAAACCAGCGCCAGCCCTATTTTCATGAGTGGTTTTGCGGAATCTCCTTTGTGGTTGCTTTCAGATGACATCGAGAAAAGCACGCTAGCAACGATTCCGGTCACAAAATAGATTACTTTAGAAGCCACATTGAGCGCGCCATACTGACCTGCAGCTATGGCATCCAGATTATGTTTCGCCAAAACCATGTCCATGTTGCACATTAATGTTATGGCCAAGTTGCCGACAAAAACCGGCAGGATGAATTTTTTAATTTCCCCAAAATCAAAAGAGGCCGGTTTATTGTCCTCAATTTTGTCCGTATTTTTTTTCTTGAGAACCACAAGCCTAATCACAGCTACAGATGCAAAATATGTGACAAATGATCCCAAAACAAAACTGCCAACAATGCCATTCAGGGCAAAACCGATTTTGACCAGCACTATTCCCGAAATCAATTTGATCGCCGCGCCTAAAATTCCATTCAGGCTTATGTATCTGAATTTCTGCCAGCCGCTCAAAGTTCCGGAATTGACGGCAGAAAAAAAGGACAGAAACATAGTGATCCAAATTAAAACCAGGGCAAAATTATTTTCAATGTTGAGAAAATTGCCGACAATAGATGTCAGAAAAATAGAGGAAGCAAAAATCGGCAAGCCATATTTGAAAATTTTTCTGTTAAGATAGCTGCGGATTTGGCGGCTGCCTTCTTTGTCATTTTCAGCTTTGCAAGCAGCGGAATATTTTGTCGCTATCATAGTAAGAGTCGCTGAAAAAACTGAAATTATGGCCACCAAAGAAATTAGGGATTCGGCTTCTCCGTATATTTCAACATCTACCATTCTTCCGATTACAAGATGAAAGATGTAGTTGAAAAAGTTTATCAAAATCGTGCCGGAAAACAAAATCAGGCTGTGTTTCACAAACACGCCCTGCTCCGCAAATTTATTTTTAATCAAGGAAAATATCATCCTTTTTGATTTAAAATTCAAAAGTCCCCCGTGGTTTATTCCGTGGATTCCGGCAATAATTGTCCGAAAAATAACATTAGCCTAAGTATAGCACTCAGGTTTTTTTCGTAAAGAAAGCACGGAAAGCAAGGGTTGACAAAACGGCATTTATGTGCTATTTTTTGTTGTTATAGTTGTTATAATGGATAGTATGGTTATTTTAAATTTATATTAATTTAACAATTGCTGGAGGGGGCGATTATGTTAAAAGAAAGGGCTTTTGTTATTATCTGTTTGTTGCTTTTTGTTCTGTTGCTTTCTGGCTTTAGAAGCATTGAGGATTTGAAGTCAGAACTAGACAACCTAGTAGCTGTAGCCGAGGAGACTAAAGATCCCCAGACTATGGAAATTGCAGCGTTCTTGCAAAATAATGCCATCATGGCAGAACCGAATGAAAAAGGAATTCGGATTCTGGAAGAGTCCAAGGATGGCAATTGGGTTGCTGTTGTGTCTCTACTCGAAAAAGACGGAGAGACAGGAGAACACTGGAAAGGCATTCTGAATGTCAATTCGGCCGCCAATTTTCTTTTCGAAATCAGAACCATCGTTCTCAAAAATGGCAACTTTGGACCAACAGGCAAAGCCATCGTTTTACTTCATGAAGGTTTTCATGCGCTTAGTTTTGCCCGCGAACCTTATGAAGAGCGGGAGGAAAAAGAATTCTGTCTTGAAGAAGTGGCAGCACATACTTTTCAAAACAAGCTGATGCTTCTTCTGGGAAAAGAAAAGTATCAGCGCCTGCTAGAAAAAGAAGTTTGCCGCATGGAAAAAGAAGCCAAATCTCTCGGAGGAAAACCGGGAGATGCAATTCCTGGGCTATTGGAAAATCCGGAATTAGCCGAAATTTTCGGCAATCCGGTGTCTGAAAATGAAAGCGATTTCATACAGACGAATTTTTGGATTCACGCAGCCTTTGTTTTTATTGAAAAAAACTACAAAGGCGACGTGAAGATGCAGAAAGCAGCCTTTCTGCAGGCATTGTATGAACAAGAGGGAGTTTTATAAATTTCCTCTTAAACGATTAGACACCTTTGTTTCCAGATGGAGACAAAGGTGTTTTTTAATTTGCAAAAAAATCCCGACAAAATCGGGATTTTCTTGTTTAAATCAGTTTTACACTGATAGATTATTTCAGAGTCACTGTTGCTCCGGCTTCTTCCAATTTCTTCTTAATTTCTTCAGCCTGGGCTTTAGCAACTTTTTCCTTAATTACTTTTGGAGCAGCATCAACCAAATCTTTCGCTTCCTTGAGGCCTTGGCCTGTGATTTCGCGAACAGCTTTGATCACATTGATTTTCTGAGCTCCGGCAGAAGTGATTTCTACATCGAATTCAGATTTTTCTTCAGCGGCTTCAGCAGCTCCACCGGCAGCCGGCATAGCTCCCATCATCATTGGAGCAGCAGCGCTAACTCCGAATTTTTCTTCCAGAACTTTCACTAGTTCAGAAAGATCAAGCACACTCATTTTTTCTATTTCTGCCACCAATTTTTCAAACTTGGCAGGAACTACAACTTCCTTTTTTTCTTCTGACATAATATTTTCCCCACTAATTTACTAATCTTTTACTAATATACGAATAAAAAAATTAGTATATTCGTATGCGATTAGTATTTTAGTTGGTTGTTAAAATTAAATTATTTATTGCTTATTATCTGCAACTGCTTTCAGAACTTGCACTAGCCCACGTAAATTGCCCGCCAAAACATTGACAAATCCAGATGCTGGCGCGTTGAGAGTTCCGACCAATTTGGCCAAAAGTTCTTGTTTGGATGGAATTTTCGCCAGAGCCTTAACTTGCGCTCCGTCCATGATTTCTTTGCCCAAAACACCACCAACCATTTTGACATTTTCGTTTTTCTTGGAAAATGTGTCGATGATTTTAGCGCCGGCAACTTCATCAGTATTAGAAAGTGAAACAGCAATCTGCCCTTCCATTTTTCTAACGTCCAAACCTTCAACGCCTGCATTTTTGAAAGCAATGTCCAAAAGCGTTTTACGAACTACGTTATATTCGACTCCTTCAGCGCGCAAAGCTCTTTTAAGTTCAGTAGCGCCTTGAACATCCAAGCCTTTATAATCGACAAAAATAGCCGACTTAGCAGCCTTGATTTTTTCAGTTAAATTTTTTACGAGTTCGCTTTTCTGTCCCTTAGTTAACATACTTTTATTTTTTTAGTTTAATTACTCCCCACTAATTTACTAATCTTTTACTAATATACGAATAAAAAAATTAGTATATTCGTTCCGCCAGCTGGCGGACAATTAGTACTTTAGTAGGTACTAAAAAATCTGCGTCCCCGCAGATCGACCTTTATCCCCAAACGCTTTTGGCGCTTGAGAGATTCCTCGGTGGGAAATTAAGCTTTTTATGGCACCCACTGTCTGCGGACTTAGAACCTATCTGAAAAATCACTTTCGTAGCGAAATTGTAAAATTTCGAGCGAAAAACTTGAAAGTTGAGAAGGGCTATTGGATATAACCCGACGAGACTTGAAAGTTTTGCAGCCGAAATTTTACAATTGCAGCAGAAAACGGATTTTTCAGATAGGTTCTTAACTATTAAATTTTCCCAATATCAATATTATTATTCTGCCTTAGCTTCCTCAGCTTTCGGTTCTTCAGTTTTAACTTCCTCCTTAACTTCTTCGGCTTTCACTTCTTCAGCTTTGGTTTCTGCTACTTCAGCTTTGACTTCTTCAGTTTTTGTTTCGGCTGCTGTTTCAGCTTTTGGCGCCTCTTCAGCTGGAGCTTCTTTAGTTACTGGTCTCTTCATTTTAATCGGTTTTTTCTTGCCTTCAATAATTCCTTCTTTTACAAAAAGATTGTAAGCACTGTCAGAAGGTTGTGCACCTTTGGAAATCCATTCTTTGATTTTGTCAGCTTTAAGAACAGCAACTTTTCTGGCTGGATCGTAACTGCCTAAAACAGCCACATGACGGCCTCCCGGGGCAATTCTGTGTTCTTGTAAAACCACTCTGAATTGAGCTCTGTTTTTTCTGCCTACTCTGGCGAATCTAATAGCTAGCATAATTTCTTTTAAGTTAAATAAATAATATAAGGATATTTATCATACCCTTTTTTAGCCTCTATAAGCCTAAATTTCAGTACTTATTCAGTATACCCGAACTCTGAATTTTGTCAATACATATATAAATTTATAAAAAAATAGGTCGCTTTTTATTGCGACCTATTGTCTTTGACAGATGCAATGTCTGCCCCTTCTTAATTAACTTCTATAGTAATTAGTCCTCTGTTGAGGTCTATTACTAACTTGGAGATTTTGCCGGAGAAAGTTACTGCCGATTGTTTTGGCTTATGAGCAGTTTTTTCTTCGACTTCTTTGCCTTCACTGACGGCCTTGATGAAATTTTTGCCTTTTAAATCAGTAACAGACAACCCCGAAAACTCCTCTTTCAGTTTTTCATTTACAGCATACAGGTATTTCTTGCCTTTTCTTTCTTTTTTAAGCAAAGAAAATCCCTTTTTTTTGTAATTGATTAAAAATACTATTAAGTGGAGCATTGATGAGATTGTTTTTAACAGAATTCTGAAGATCTGGATATCTTTTTAATACCTCTTGCCTTAAAAAATTTGTATCGAATTCTGTCTTTTCCATAGATACAATTACTTGAAGCACCTTATCGGCAATCGTTTTGGGCACCTCGGTTTCGTTTTTTTCCGTTTCAGACTTTTTCATTCTTTTTATCCTCCGAATTAAATTAATTGATTCTATCAAACATTCATCATACTCTTCTACTTTTCCACGTCTTGGTCGACGAGCAACAAGCTTTTTTCTGCCAACAGGTCTTGACTTAAGTTTAGTTTTTTCTGCCACAGTAATTGCATGTTCTGAAATAGGTTTTCTGTTTCCAACTATATCGCCAATTTCAATTGGCGGTATAACAGTTTTGCCAACTTTAATTGTGGCAATATTTACCAATGGCACTTTCAAATTGCCACCTCTTGTCTTGATGCCCATGCTCTTCCCCCCTCTTATTAATTTTTTAATAAAACAATAACTTTGAAGTATATAATTAAATTTGGTTTATGTCAACTAATAAAAACTGCGTTATATATAATCTAAATAATATTACATAAAATCTATAAAAAAATTTATATTTTACAAAAAACCCTTTAAATAAAGGGGTTTTTTGGTCAATAATAGCTATTTTGTATATTACTATAGCAGAAGTTAGGGGGTAACGATAACGCAAGCATAGTCATTCCAGGCATATCCGGCGCTGCAGGTAAATTCGCATGCTTTATTCCAGTTATTAACTGCCGAATACACATAGGGCGTATCAACAGTCAGTTCCATATTATCTCCAAAATACATTTCGGCATGAGCAGGAACTGTTCCGGTGCATTTTTTAGCTGGGAGAACACAAGCATAACCATTCCAGTTATATCCGGCATTGCAGGTAAATTCGCAGGCCTTGTTCCAATTGTTCATAGTTGAATAGACGTATGGTGTGTTGACAGTCAGCATCATATCGTCCCCAAAATACATTTCTGCATGAGCTGGAACCGATCCGGTGCAGGAATAAGATAGAGCGGCGCAGGCATAACCGTTCCAAAGATATCCGGAACTACAAGTAAATTCACAGGCCTTGTTCCAGTTATTAACTGCCGAATAGACATAGGGCGTATCGACAGCTAATTCCATATCATCTCCAAAATACATTTCAGCGTGATTTGGAATTATCCCGGTGCAACGAGGAGCCGGAAGGACACAGGCATAACCATTCCAAAGATATCCGGCACTGCAGGTAAATTCACAGGCCTTATTCCAGTTATTAACTGTTGAATAGACATAGGGCGTGTTGACAGTAAGCATCATGTCGTCTCCGAAATACATTTCAGCGTGAGCGGGAACCGATCCAGTACAGTAATAAGAAAGAGGGGCACAAGCATAGTCGTTCCAATTGTAGCCTGAACTGCAGGTAAATTCGCAAGCTTTGTCCCAATTATTGATTGCAGAATAGACATAGGGCGTATCGACAGCTAATTCCATATCATCGCCGAAATACATTTCAGCATGAGCGGGAACTGTTCCGGTGCAGGAAGCCGCTTTTGCCGTGCTTCCAAAAAATAAAATTCCGAAGCCAAAAATAAGGATCGACAAAATTATAAGTGTTTTTGATTTCTTAAATGTCGCAAAAATTTTTCTATACATTTGATTTTAAATTTTGTTAATATAATTTCAAAATGAATATATATTAAAAAAATTAAAGTTAATGCTTATTGATATTACAAATCTTATCATAGAATCAATAAAAAAGCAAAAACCCCTAAAAATAGGGGTTTTCGTTATATCGAAAAAATTCGAGTCTTAGAGAACTGCTTCTTTAGCAGCTTTAGCCAAGCGGAATTTTACAACTGTCTTGGCAGCAATTTTAATTTTTTCTCCGGTTGCTGGATTAACACCCATGCGAGCTTTTCTTTTAGCTTTTACCATTTTTCCAAAACCTGGCAATACAAATTCTCCTTTTCCTTTCACTTCCTTGTAAGCAAGCACTGCAATCGCATCAAAAAACCCATTTACATCTTTCTTTGCCAAGCCTGTTTTTTCAGACAAAGCTGTCACAATCTGTGACTTCGTCATTTTTGCCATAGTTGTTTTTTATTTTCGAGCGGAGCTAGAGAAATATTTTTTATTCTTAAGCGATCGCTGAAAACAAATTAATTTATTATTATTTATTTATTCTGAGCTCATCTCAAAAATAGTTTCGTTTACGAAATCGAGATAATTTCGAGCGAAAAATTTGAAGGTTGAGAAGGGCTATTGCAATAACCCGACGAGACTTGAAAATTTTGCAGCCGAAATTAACCGATTGCAGTAGAAAATTATTTTTGAGATGAGCTCTAGCATGTGGCTCATGCACACCTTGATTATACACCCTTTTTAAAAGGTTTGGAAGAGCCTTTTAAAATTTTGTCAACCCCGCACTGTTTTGGCACTGCGCCCCATGGCGCTAAAAGATAATAAACATGGGACTTATTGTATTAGCACAAAATCTAGTATATTAATAATATATTATTATTACAAAGTGCCAAATTAGTGCAGGGTCAACCCCGCAAGAAACAAGCAGAATAAAAACTATCAGAGTAAGGCTGCCTATTTTTTTAAAAACCTATATACCAACAGTAACAGAATGAGTCCCAGCGTTGTTAGTCCTACCGGCAAAAAATATGGCATTCTTTCGGTAAAAGGCTTTTCTGGTTCTTGCGGGAGCACAAAATCAGAATTTGAAGTTTGCGGTCCGAGCGAAATTTTTTGCGCACTGCTTAAATCAAAATACTTGAGATACTGATCTAAATCATATTTAGGAGAAGCGGCTTTTTCATTGCCATAATATAATTCATATTTTTTATCAGCTTGTGCTTGGAATATTAACTCTCGCTGTGTCGCAAAAATCTTGGCTCCGGAAAAATTAAGCGGGGCATTGTCATTGTTATAAACAATGATTTTTATATATCTATCAGTCGTTTCATTTATGTCCAAAGCAGTGTTTTCTCCGATAAATTTCGGAGTATTATACCGGAAAATATAACCTTGGCCAATATATTTCCAATCGGATGAATTCTTGTCATTAGACGAATAGACAGCCACTCCCCTGTTAAAATTTTCACCGTTAGGAAGCAAGTATATTTTATTGGCTGGAATTCCGCTTTGGCCTATGTCAGCAATCAAAGTTGTTGTTTTTTTGGACGTGTCTTGAAACACTTCAAGTTCAGACGCTATGGAAAATTGTTCGGCATTTTTTTGCTCATATTGATTGACATTGACTGAGCTTATGACCACCGGATTATTGTCACTGTCGGAAATTTCAATTTTTAAAAATTGAAACACGCTGTCCGGAAAAGATACAGACGTATCCTGAGACTTCATACCACCCCTCTTGTCGGTATAGTCATAGATGTAAGCATTGGCTTTTAAAATGTTCCAGTCAGTCTGATTGTCGCTGCCAAAAACAGTCACGTTGCGCTGAAAGTTTTCGGAAGAAGTTTGAATTGTCAGCGAGTTAGTAATGATTCCACGTTCACCTAAATCCAAAATTACGGAAGAATACTTGCCTGCCACAACTGAATTATTGATCCTTTTAGGATTATAGTTTTTTCTGCCTTCCTCTTTTTTGACTGTTATCAGCTTGTATGGAACTTCTTGTTTATAATTATCTATTACTCGAATATCAGCTAGATTTATGGTCGTGCCAGCAAAAACTTCATTGTCCAAAAAAACTTCCGCCAAACCACTACTGGTGCCAAGCAACGATTTTTTGTATTGCCAATTCTGGGCTGAAAAATCAGCCTGAGCAACAAACGCCGTAGCGCCGAATAAGCAGGAAAATAAAATTATTTTTTTAATCATATTATTTCTTTGATATTTTTTTTATATTTTTGATAAACAAATGAAATTGCCAGTAAGACTGCACCTAAACTTATGGAGGAGATGATGCGATATAGCGTTCCCAGGCTCCACAAATCATAAAAGAACAGTTTTAAAATTGCCAGAATCAGCAATGCCAATCCGCCTAGTCTGACCCCTTTGTATTTGCCAATTATTCCGACTGCCAACAAAATAATTGAATAGACGAGCCAGAAAATTGAGAGGGCTATACTGCTTTTATTTTCCAATTTTTCTATTTTTTCTTGGCTTAATTTATATTCATTGGAAGAATAATAGTTGTTGTCATAATTACCCATTTTCTTCGGCGCATTAAAACCGTTTCTGACTTTCGATTGTTGATCGCGTATGACATTTATATCGCGGTCATATGATTTAACAATCTCATGGCTAACAGAAAATATCGTCATAAAATTAGCCACTATGACAAACAATACGATCAGGGAACCTTTGCTTATTTTTGCTTGGCCCGTGTTTAAATTATCCTCTTTTGAAAACGCATAAACCAAGAATGCCATAAGATAAGCCCCAGCGATAATTATGCAGGCTGTTAAAAAAACATTGTTGAATACTGATAGGGTATCCTTATTGTACTTCGCAATATCCAGCAGAAAATATCTATAAATCGCCAGACCGGACACGAAAAGAGAAAATAAAATTATGGTTTTTTTATTGAGCCTAACGCCGATTAGCATAAGCAAAACTGCTTCAATTACCCAGGCTATAGTGATAACATTTTGTTCAAACTGAAGAGGAATCGCCAAGGTTACAAAACCGACAGTCAAAAAAGCCAGAAAGCCGTATAAATTTTCGTCTTCCGGCGTTAAGCTTCGCACCAGATAGGCCCAGAGAAAATAATATATAGCCAAAATCAACGCAAAAAATCCCATAAAAATATGGTAATCTTCATCAAGCAGTCCGAAACTTGCGCCGAAATAAACAAAAGCAGAAGCGAGAGTCAGAATTTGTTCCGCGCCTGTTGATTTTTCTTTTTTAACTAAATTATATATTAATGAAGAAATGGAAAAAATTATAAAGAACACTGTCAGGAAAAACATGGTTATCCCCAGATCCTGACTGGTATAATACTCAGCGCCCCACACTAAAAACAAAAGCGCTGTACCTAAAAATCCTATCACATTGAGCCAATTCCATTTTTTAAATACCGCTACCGTCAAAATTGCCAGATCGAGCAAAACCAAATAGGAAAGCAGCCCGATCTGATTATTCACGCCGCTTGAAGCCATTAGCGGCGTAGCAAAGCCGCCCACAATAGCGACTATCATAAGAGCTAAAGCATCATATCGCAAACTAAGGGCTATGCCTACAACAGTAATAATTATCATGATAAAAAAGGCCGCCAGCGAACTAAATAAATGATAGAAATTAAACGCAAAAAAAATAGAAAGATATAAAACTGCTATGCCGCCGCCGCTGATTATCTGGCCATACACAAAATATTTGCGGATAGTTTTTTCCCCGATTCCCAACAGGGCCAATCCTATGATAATGCCGATTATAATGCGTCCGGTTTCACCGATCCAATTATTATCAAAAGCATATTTAAGGAAAAATGAAACTCCCAAAATAAGAGCCGTGATTCCAATGCGTGCAAACCACTTGCCACCAATGTTCTCTTCCAAAGAATCCTGGCTTTTTGCTGGATTTTCCTTGGGAGAAATTGCTTGAGCCTGTTCTTGCACAGTTGCTGCTGGTGATGGCGGTGGCTGAGCTGGTCTTGGAAAATCAGATTGTTGAAAATTTTGTGCCGGCGCTTCTATCTGCGCCTGTTTTTCTAATTGTTCGATGCGTTTGCTTTGTGCTTCAATTTTTTGGTCGAGTGTCAGGATTGCCTGTTGGATAAGATTCAGACTTTCTTCTGTTTTGTTTGCATTTTCTTCCGGCATATTTTTGTTTTATAAATTAAAAATTAATAAAAAAGAACCACTAAAAATAATTGTGGCAAATATAAAAATATTTATCTTTGTTTTCTTGCAAATACTGAGTAACGCTTTGATTCATATTTTCTATAAATATCCCCTTGCTATTTGTGTTTATTGTATCATAAAAAATTGATTAATAAAAACGGAGTTAAAACTCCGTCTTCATTTTACTAATTCGCAATAATTTTTCCTCCCTGCCCCACTTGATCCAGGCGCACCGACAAAAGTTTTGAAATTCCGTCTTCATTCATTGTTACGCCGTAGAGCAATGAAGCCTGGCGCATGGTTTCACGGTTGTGCGTGATGGCGACAAACTGCGTCGTGTCTGACAAATCTTGAAGTATCTTGCTAAATCTTCTGGAGTTGGCTTCATCCAAAGCTGATTCCACTTCGTCTAAAATCGCAAATGGCGGCGGATTGTGTGAAATTATGGAAAATAGAAGGGCCAAAGCCGTCAGCGATCTTTCACCACCGGAAAGCATGGAAAGGTTAGTGATTTTCTTGCCAGGAGGACAAGCAAATATTTCAATGCCGATTTCTTCCCTTTTCTCTGATTCTTCTTCCTGGTTTTCCGGTTCGGTTTCCGCACCTTCTTCTTCAACTTCTTTGTTTTTTCTGGTTTTAATTTTGACCTTTGTCAGACGGGCAGTGCCTCCGCCAAAAATTATGCGGAAATATTTCATAAATTCCTTGTTGATTTCCTCAAAAGCTTTTTCAAATTCAACACTGATGCGCTGGTCCATTTCCTTGATGACCGCCTCGAGAGAAATCAAAGCGTCAGACAAATCCTTAAGTTCCTGTGTCAGAAAATCAAAGCGCGTGTTGGTTTCATTATATTCTTCGACAATCATCGGATCGATGCCGCCAATTTGTTCCAACTGCATTTTGAGCCTGGCTATTTCTTTTCTTAGCTGTTCCTGGTCTATTTTTTCATCGTTTTTATTTTTCTGCGGCAAATCTTCCGGCTTGCATTTTAGCTCATCCAGAATTTCATTGGTCAAATCTTCTTCGCGCACTTCAATACGCGCCAATCTTATCTTGGCTTCATTGAACTGATCCTTGATGGCATTGAGTTGCTCCTGTTTGATGCGCGTTTCTTTTTCCAGCTCAAAAAATCTTTTCCTGGATTGCATTATTTTCTGGGTTTCGGAAACGATTTCTTTTTCGATTTTCTCAAGTTCTTTCTTAAGCTGTTCTTCTTTTGCAAGCGCGTTCTTTTTTTTGTTTTCAAGGTCTTCGATTTTTTTCCTAATTTCAGAAACCTCTTTTGAATTGTCTTTTTTGACAGAGATTTCGCCTTGGCCGGATTCTTCATAAAGATCGTGGAGTTGTTGCTGGATTGCTCTGGCTGTTTCTTTGATTTCCTGCAAATCTTCAATTTTTTCCGCTTCTTCCACTTTTTTAATCAGGCGATCCTGCGCTTCCCGGATATTTTTGATTTTTTCCTGGACATATTTAAGGTCAACCGGGATTATTTCCATGATTTTCTGATTTTCCAGCTTTTCTTTTTCTATGGCCGATCGGCCTTCAGAAACTATGATTTCCCGTTCGATTTCGTTCAGTTCCTGCCTGATTTTATCTTTTTTTCTTTCCAATTCCTGCTGAAAAGTTGAATCTTGGGCCTTGCCAGATTCCTGATTGAGCTCATCGTCCATTCTGTCAACTTCTCGCTGCATATTCATCATGCTGGCTCCCAAAACTTCTTTTTCCTTGGAAAACTGTCCGCGCTCAGACTGGAATTCGTGCCATAAAAATGAAAATAATTTTGTTTGCTTGTTTTTCAGCTTTTCTGCAATTTCTTTCCCTTGCTGGGCTTTTTCTGCCTGGCGTTTGAGCATTCTGAGATGCGGTTCGATTTCTTTGATAAGTCCACTAACTCGTTCCATATTTTCCCGCGTTGAATCCAATTTTCGAAGCGCTCTTTCTTTTTTGATTTGATATTGTTTCACGCCTGCCGCATCTTCCAAAACAATTCTTCTTTCCGTTGGCGTAGAATTTAAAAACGCATCAGACATGCCCTGATTGATGACACAATAGCTTTCTCGTCCAATGCCAGCCCTGGCCAGAAGATCAGTAATGTCTAAAAGGCGAACCCGGCTTCCATTGATAAGATATTCCGATTCACCACTGCGAAAAACTTTTCGAGTTATTTCCACTTCGGAAAATTCAACCGGAATTCTTTTATCAGAATTGTCAAAATAGAGTGAAACATGCGCGCTGGACAAACGTGATTTGGTTCCGGAACCAGCAAAAATAATGTCCTCAGTTTTTTTACCGCGGAGGGTTTTCATGGACTGCTCGCCCATTGCCCATTTGATCGCATCGGAAACATTGGATTTGCCGGAACCATTCGGACCAACAATCGCCGTGATGCCTCTGTATTCCTTGTCACTGCCAAAGCCACTCGCCGGTTTACCCTCCGAAGCCTTGGCGTAGGCGGGCAGGAACTCTAGCGTAGTTTTATTAGCAAAAGATTTAAATCCTGATATTTCAACTTTCTTTAAATACACAAATTTAATTCAAAATTTAAAAATCAAAACGCAAAATTAAGGAGCCACTTCGTGGCATCTTTTTAAAAAATACTTAATGACTTGCTTATATTCTATCATACTTTCCGTTATTTTAAAACCCCCAGAAAAAGAAAAAGAAAAAGAACATCTACGTTGAGATGTCTTTGGAAATTGGATGCAGGAGCGAAGAGGTTTGAATATTCGTCGTTGTGGAGCGAAAAGAGAAACTTTCGCTCCTGCATTTTTTGAAACGGCCCTACTTTCAATTTTTGTTACAGGAAAGAGTAATGAATCTACCCTATCCCACCTTTTGACTTCTTTTTTGAAATAATAGGAGAGGACCTGTCTACGCGTTTTAAACTTAGCCGTTTCTTATTTATATTCTATCAAACCCCCTTTTTCTGTCAAATCAAAATAAAAAAACATCTACAAAATAATAGATGCTTTTGAAAAATTTAGCAGGAGCGAAGAGGTTTTATATTCGCATTTGAAAGTGAAAGGTAAACTTTCGCTCCTGCCTTTTTTAAACGGATTATTTTTAAGTTATTTTTTTAATTAACAGAGGGCTGAATTAGATAAATCCGCAGGTATAAACAAACTCTGCAGCCATCGTCTTCCTCCTTTCTTTTTTCCGGTTTTTTAAGGAGATTGACCGGCTAGCGTGCACCCGATTTAGGGACATACCTAGTCGATCTTTCCGTCGCCGTGACACATTGTCGGGCGACATCTTTTAACGGCCGGCGCCGAGTTACATTTTGTGGGCGCGGGCGATGCCGGTGGCGGCCAGGGTTTCATTCGATTTTCTACGAGAACTTAAAAAAATGGGACTGCTTCGTGCTTCCATAAAAATCCTCCTAAAGTTTTATTTATGCCACCAGAATAGCTGGGAGGCATAAATAGAATAACTGAAACAATAATTCTATTTCTACCTCTCATGCACAATCCCTGCTTGATAAATTTTTAATTTACTATGAATGTCAATTATAGCACCACTGGTTGATTTTGTCAAGCCTAAAAAGCCAAAACGTAAAGTTTTGGCTTAAATAAGGGAAAAATTAGGATAGAATTTGATGAATTTTTAAATTATAAAATTTAAAATTTATTGTAAATTGAAAATTTATTTTGATATATATTCCGCCAGTTCTACTAATCTATTGGAATAGCCCCATTCATTGTCATACCAGCCGACAATTTTGACCATATTCCCTTGGGCCATTGTTAGCGGCAAATCGACAATCGCGCTGTGCGGATTCATTTTATAATCCATGGAAACCAGTTCCTCGTTTGTCGCTGCCAATATTCCGCGAAGACTTTCTTGAGATTCTTCCAGAAAAGCTTTGTTTATTTCTTCAGCATTTTTCGGATTTTTGACCGTGCAGATGAAATCCACAATCGAAACCACCGGCGTTGGCACGCGCAGAGCAATTCCGTCCAGTTTGCCTTTGAGATGAGTTATGACCTTACCGACGGTTTTGGCCGCGCCGGTCGTGGTTGGAATAATGGAAAGTGCGGCAGCTCTCGCTCGTCGCAAGTCGCGATGCGGCAGATCCAAAAGATTCTGGTCATTAGTATAGGAATGCGTCGTGGTCATAAACCCTTGTTCCACTTCGCAAAGATCGTCCAAAACCTTGATCATCGGCGCCAGACAATTGGTCGTGCAAGAACCGTTGGAAACAATCGCTTCACCCTGATAATCTTTTTCATTGACTCCCAAAAGATAAACCGGCGTGTCATCTTTCGGCGGTGCAGACATGAGCACTTTTTTTGCGCCGGCATCGATATGTTTCTGTGCTGATTCCTGATCCAAGAAAATTCCCGTGCATTCCAAAACCACATCCACACCCATTTTTTTCCAGGGCAGGTTTAGCGGATCTTTTTCGGACAAATATTTTATTCTTGTTCCATCAACAATGAGTTCGCTGTTTTCTTTATCAGCAACAACTTCTCTGTTATATATTCCATAAGATGAATCATATTTGAGAAGATGCGCCGCCGTTTCAATGTCCGTGAGATCATTAATGGCCACAATTTCTATATTGTCTTTTTCGAAAGCGATTTTAAACGAAGGCCTGCCGATTCTTCCAAATCCATTGATTGCTACTTTGATCATATAATTTATTGATTATGAATTATAACTAATTAATTGCGCAATTGGCGCATACGTCATACGCGCGGATAAAAGCCCGCATTTTATTTTCCATCTTTTCTTTTTTTTCAATTTTGGAAACAAATGCCTCAATATCATCTTCCATGTGAGTCAAAAACTGGGCAGTTGGAGTTATAATGTTGACATTTTTGATGAAACCCCGCCTATCGATATCAACCCAATAATACAATGTTCCGCGCGGAGTTTCAACTGCAGCGCAAGCCGAACCTTCCTGGATGGCATATTCTTTTGTCAGGGCATTGCCAATTTCAGAATTTGCCAATTCCTTCATCAATTTTACGGATACCTCGACACAATGAATCAGCTCTACCATTTGGTATGAAATATTATGAAAAGGATTATAATCAGGCAGCCTGAAATTCAATGATTCCAAATATTTGCGGGCGCACATAGACAGCTTGCCGCTTTGATTGTTTATTCTGGCAATTGCTCCCAGCATATAGCTGCTTTTTCCGTCCCCCTTGGTTCTTTTTATCATTTCTTTCGGGCGCTGAAATTCATGGAACTTATTTTTTAAATTATCCGCGCTGATATGTAAACCTTTATTAGAAACCACATCTCCGTCCTGAGCCAGATATTCCCCTTTTTTCTCGAGACAAATGTATTCCGTCGGCCGGCTGAAATCCGGCAGTTTTAATTTTCTGAAAAACTCCGACAATTTTAAAACTTCAGGCAAAATTTTTTCTCCCTTGACGATCAAACTTTTTATTTCCTCTTTTGAAGGAATTTTTTTGAAGCCTCCGATTTCGTTCGTCAAAGGATGAATGGTCCGACCGCCGACAATTTTCAGGATTTCCATTCCATATTCCTTGACTTCAAGAGCCATTTTTATTTCTTCAGGATAATCATCTTTCAATTTCAGATCATTTTCTATATTCAAAAGATCAGCCAAAGACAAAAAAAACAAATGTGTAGAATGCGAATTAATAAAATGCCCTGCCATCATTATTTTCCTTAACTTTTCCGCTTCTTCGCTGACTTTGATGTTCATCGCTTCTTCAACCGCTCTAATAGAAACAATATTGTGCGCCACACTGCAATTGCCGCAAATTCTTTCCGCAATTACCGGCATATCTTTATAATATCTGCCTATCAAAACACCTTCGATAATCTTGCTTCTTCCCCGCATAGCCATTTTAGCAGACCTCACGTCACCATTAATCACACTGGCTAAAAAACCGGCGCTACCCTCAATTTTTCTCAAGTGATTTATGTTTATGTTACTCATAACGGCATAATTTTTTCTTTGGCCTCAATATCGTCTCTGAGTCCGTAAATTTCCGTCGTATTTTCAAATTCTTCCTCAGTCATCATGTTTTTGAGTCCCCGTGAAATATTTTCAACATTGGCGCCCGAACACAGTCCCCGACAACCTTGGCACATTATGCCAGAACTTGGGCAAGTCGCGCCACAACCGCCCAAAATCATCGAGCCAAAACACGGCTTTCCGTCCAACAGAAAACATCTTATTCCCTTTTCTTTGCATTCGGCGCAAACTGACTTGTCCGAAATTTTCGGCAATTCTTTGCCATATTCAATGCTTTCCCAAAGCAGTGGAAAATATTGTATAAATTCTTCCGCTGAAATCGGACAACCTGGAAAAACAAAATCTACTTTCACAAAATTATCCACTTCTTTGACGGGTTCGCTTTTGACTCCATGGATATATTTATATAAATGTTTGGCTGTCTGTTTTTCTTCACGATAATTGGCAATTTCAGGCACTCCTCCCATAGCCGCGCAATTGCCCAGCACAATCAGTAGTTTGCTTTTTTCACGCAGTTTCAAAAGAATTTGCTCATCATTTTTTGACATCGGACTGCCTTCGACAAAAACCATATCGATTTTTTCTCCGCTATTTTTTTCCTCTTTCAAGAATTCCGGATCAACCAATTCGACATTGTTGGCAAAATTAAGAAATTTTTCTCCTAAATCAAGCAAAGTTAATTGACATCCTTCGCAGGATGTCAGGCTTATAATCGCAATTTTTGGTTTTTTTATTGGTTTTTGAGACAAAGACATTTTTTATTGAAACAAATATGCAAATACTTAAAAAAATATTATTCTGCGGTTTTATCCTCCTTTTTTTCTTTTTTCTTGATCGGATTAAAAACGCATTCCGTTTTTTCAATCTTTACCTTACCTTCGCTGCCAAAATAGTGCATTTTATCCTTAACAGTTTTTTTAACTGCTTCCCTTGCGTCTCCTAATAATTTGCGAATATCAAAATATACGTCGTTCTGTTCGCGCACGGATTTTATTAAGTCATTGACAAAAGCCAGGCGAATGGCCGTATCCACATTGAAACAAGAAATGCCGCGGGCAATAACTTCTTTGACCCGTCCATTTTCCCAATCAGATGCGCCATGCAAAACAAGCGGGATAGAAATTTTTTTTCGGATAGCTTCCAAACGGGCATAGTCAGGTTCTGTTCTTTCCTTGAAAAATCCATGCGCATTGCCAATAGCCACCGCCAGACTGTCAATGCCGGTTTTGCATACAAAATCTTCGGCTTGGTCAGGATCAGTCATATATTTATCCCAGTCGATTTCTCCCATCATATTGGTTTCACCGATATACGGAACACTACCTAGTTCTCCCTGGACGCTAATGCCTTTTGCGTGGCAAAACTCAACAACTTTGCGTGTTATTACAACATTATCTTCATAGATATGTCTGGAGCCGTCATACATAACCGATGGCAATCCGATTTCAGCGCAACGTTCGATTATTTCCAAGCTTTTTCCATGATCCAAATGGATGCCAATGGGAATTTCCGGCGCATAAAACTCAGCGCAATTTTTGACCAGATTGAAAATGGCACGGCCTCCGGCATATTCCATGGTTTTTTCCGTAATCTGGACAATCACTGGACTCTGCATTTCCTTGGCGGCGTCAATAATGGCCCGCGTTGTTTCCAAATTAGTCGTATTGAAAGCGCCAACGGCATAGCCTTCTTCTTGCGCTTTTTTCAAAATGTCGATAACGGGAGTAATCATAATATTTCACAAAATTACGCAGAAATTTACAGAACGACACAGAAAATTCCGTGTTTATTCTGTTTTATTCTGTTTTTTTCTGTTCATTAATTGTTTCTGCAATTTTCAAAAATTCAGATGGAACCAAACTTTCTCTTCCAACCAAAACTCCGTCCATGCCTGGTTCCAAGCAAACCTGCTCTGCGGTTTTAGCTTTGACGCTGCCTCCGTATAAAATTTTTATCTTATTGGCAATTTCCGGACCGTAAGCATGCGAAAGCAGTTTTTTGATCAATATTTTGGCTTCTAAAATTTCATTGCCAGTTGGAATTTCATCACTGCCAACAGCCCAGACCGGTTCATAAACAAGGACTATTGATTGTATTTTTGTCGAAGAAATTTCATCCAGTCCTTCAACCATTTGTTTCATAATCACATCCACAGTATTGCCAGACAATCTTTCTTCTTTTGTTTCGCCGATGCAATAAACCGGCACCAATCCATTCTTGAGAGCTATTCTAATTTTCGCATTCGCAATTCTATTGTCTTCGGAAAAATATTTTTTACGCTCACTATGACCGATAATCACGTATTTGGCTCCGATGTTTTTTACCATCGCGGCGGAAATTTCACCGGTAAAAGATCCTCTTTCTTCCCAAAAAATATTTTGCGCTCCGACGGCTATTGCCTTTGATTTATTGTTTTTGACAAAGTTTTCAATGTGCACCGCCGGCGGGCATAAAACTATTTCTGTATCAGAAATATTTTTGTTTTTTAATTCTTTTTTGAAAGATTCAAGATACCGCTCACGTTCAGAAAGCGTCAAGAGATTCATTTTTAAATTGGCTATGATTAGTTTTTGCATATTTATAATTTTATTTTTCCCAGCTAATTTACTAATCATTTACTAATATACCAATATTAAACTGCGCTCGCATTCATATATTCGTACTAAATTTGTACATTAGTTGGGCTTTCAATTGACAATGAGTTATTCTAAATATTTAATCAGAAATACAATGTTATCGCCACCACAATCGCCCCTGAAACCATCGTACCAAAAAGCATGAGCGGCAAGGATTTTTTGAGCGGCACGCCGAAAACAAAAGCGGCTAAAGCTCCGGTCATCCCGCCCAAAAGCGGGATTGGCGTTGCAGCTAAAACAAAAATTGCCCAGGATCCGTATTTTTCCATTTTCTTGTCAGCTTTCTTGCGCGTATGTTCGAAAAGCCAGGCAAAGAATTTGCCGAAAAGCGGAATAATTTTTGAAAGGAATTTTGAAATTGGATCCAGCAGCAAAACGATCAGAACCATCACGAAATAAGTGCCGGCTACCGAATAGAACCAGGCGGCTGCCGGCGTCAGCCCATAAGCCTTGATTGCCAGAGGAATCGAAGCCCGCAGTTCCGTGACTGGGATGAAAGCAATCAAAAATGTCGCCAATTCCCTAGGAAAATCACTAAAAAAGTTAGCTATCATTTCGTTCATAATCATGCTAATTATCAAGATACAAGAAACAATAACCAATTTTTAAATTCAAAACTTTTTGATTATTAATTATTCTAATTTGTATTTTTTTGTATCTTGTTTCTTGATTATTGGTTATTCTTCTATTTGTTTTCTTAGGAATTCTGCGGCTGCTTCCGGTTGAACCATTGAAACTTCAATTCCTGTGTCTAATTCAGCTCCCGCCCAAATTGTTGTGCGCGGCAAAATTTCAATATGCCAATGATAGTGCGGATAATCCTTCCCATCGCAAGGAGAACTGTGGATATAAAAATTATACGGCGGATCATTAAGCGCTTTATAAATCGCATTCAAGCCCTTGCCAAAAACTTCAGCCAATTTTATTTTTTGTTCATTAGTAATTCTTTCAAAATAGGGGCTATGCTTCTTTGGCGCTACCCAGACTTCAAAGGCAGCTCTGGAGGCAAACGGACAGAAAGCAATAAATTCATCATTCTCAAAAACCACCCTCTTCTTTTCTTGAAGTTCATGTTCAATCATCACGCAAAACGCGCAGTGTCTGTGACTTTTGTGATATTTTTCAGTTCCATCAAGTTCCAGCTGCACATAAGGAGAAACGACAGGAATTGCAATGAGTTGTGAATGCGGGTGCGCAATGGAAGCTCCGCATTCTTTTCCGTGATTATGAAAAACCGTAATATATTTCACGCCCCTTTTTTTCATGAGATCAAGATACCGATCCTGAAAGGCATCGAAAACTTCCGCGATTTCCATTGTTTCCATAACTGCCAACTGGCGATAATGATCGCGCGTGACAATAAGCTCATGATATCCCAAGCCCGGCATAGCAAAATAGGGTCCTTCCGACAATTTTTTTCCTGATCCATTTTGCGAATAAGCGGGATATTTGTTGGGAAAAACCCTAAGGGTCCATTCACCGTCAGCTCTATGATAAATCAAAACATCTTTTTCTTGCCCGGAAGCCACAGGATCTTCGAAAAGACAGCCTTCTATTCCCTTATCATCCGGGGCACGCTGAAAATCAGCAAAAGCATCTGGACGCTTGGCACGACCGGTTGCAATCACAACCCAGTCTCCGGAGATTAGATCTTGCCTAAGTTCCGAAGCTGGAATACTTTTTTCTTCTTTTTTATTTTTATTTTCTTCCACTTCTTTTTTATTCGTTGATTCGAATCTTTTTATTTATTTTTTAAATTCTTTTATTTTATATTGTCCGGTCATTAGACGCCATTTGGTTTTGAACAGATCAATCAAGACTTGAATGAATCCATTTGGTCCAGTCAGGCTGACGGTTGATCCTTCCTCATTCATCCAGCGCACCGGCATTTGTTTGACTTTAAAACCAAGCTTGTGAGCCAGAATAATAAGTTCAAAATCAAAACCGAAACGATCCACCACCATTCTCTTAGCAACTTCATGAGCAGCTTGACCAGTTAGCATCTTGAATCCGCATTGGGTGTCCGGATAGCTCCAAAGTCCTAAAACAATCCTGATCAGCCAGTTTCCTCCTTCGCCCATAACTTCACGATATTTAGGCTGGTGGATTTGAATGAAAGATCCTTCAATTTTTCGGGAGCCCACAATCACTTCATTGCCTTTTTCCAATTCCGGCAAAAATTTTTCCACATGAGTGATGGAAGTCGAACCGTCGGCATCCAAGAAAACCACATATTTTCCTTTGGATTCCAAAAGTCCCTGTCTCACCACATAGCCTTTGCCATGATTTTCCTTGTTGTTAATAACACGCAAATTATCAATTTGGGTTCCATAATTCTGAGCCACTTCGGCAGTATTGTCAGGAGATCCGTCAACTACCACGATTATCTCATGAGTATAATTTTTGTCTGATAAAAACCTGGAGATTTCCAAAAGATTTTGTCCAATGCGTTCCCCTTCTTTATATGCGGGAATAACAATTGAGAGATAAGGCTGATTTTCCATTTTTTTTATTATTATTGATTAATTTTTTACTTAAACTGCCCACTATTAGGCTAACTATATTATAGCACAAAGACGCGACAAATGGCTAGAGACTGCAAAAAAGCTTATTTATTATTTTTTCTAATGAAGCTAAATAAGCTAAAATTTATAAGCTGTTTTTGTCCAGCCATGATTGCAAGATAATTCTGGCCGCTTCCTGATCATCTTTAGCTGCAATATTCTTTTGCCCGGATTGTTTAAGATTTTCCGTTGCCATTTTAGTGGTAAACATTTCTTCCTGAAAGAAAGGAATCAACCCGGTTTCTTTTTTGACCCTTTCTGCAAATTCCATTTTCTCCTCCGCACTTTGTTGGTCTTTTTCGTGTCGGGTTATGCCGATAACTATGGCTTTTATATTTTCATTTTCAACGATTTCCTTGAGTTTTTGCAAAAAATTTTTGTCATTTTTGAGTGTACTAAAAGCAAAGGCCATCCGCGTTTCATTGTCGGCAATGGCCAGCCCGATTTTGGCTTTGCCAAAATCTAGGCCTAAATAGTGGCTTATTTCAGCTTCATTTCGGCTGGGTATTGACTTTTTCATGAATTTGATATATAATTACAAGTTAGTGTTAAAAATAAAAAACTGTTCAAAAAAGGAGATATGTAATGAAAAATTTTCTTAAAGCTTCAGCGACTATTATTATGTTAGTATTGGTAATTGTCGGAGCGGGCTATACTTTATTTTATGATTCAACTGATATATTCTATCACAAAGTTGAATCTAATAAAGAGAAGCTGACGGTAGGAGAATATCTTGAGAAAGACAATCTTCTCTCATCAGTAAAAATTACTCCCGAGTTGAGGCAAAAATTGGGAGAGGTAAGAATGTTCGTCGAAAAATCGGAGAAAGAACCTCCTTGTGAAAAAGGAGATGTAATGATTTCAATTGGAGGATCCAAAATTGAAAATATTCTTTTTATAAGGTTTACCAACAGTAAACCTTGATCCCCCCGTTTTACCCCCCCCCCCGGCTAGCGTAATGCTACGTCCGGGGATTTTTTTATTTCAAAAAACAATTTTGTATTTATAACACAACATTCGCCCGCTTTTCTTTCAAAAGAAAAGCGGACAGAAAAGAAACTTGCACCCCGATGAATTTCTGGGGCAAATTCTAAGCTCATTCGCTAAAAAATCTAACTCGCTTCACTCAGACAGAGATTTTTCTTAACGCTCACTCGCTTGAATTTGCTGACGAAATTCATAGGGTGCGGAAAATGCAAAAATACAGAATTTAAAAATGCATTTTGTATTTCAATTCCGCCCGATGGAAGACGCCGCTACAAATTCTGATTTGCGAGCGTCTAAAAAATTTCTGTTTGAGTCACGCCTTGGCGGGACGAGTTATATTTTTTAGTGAGCAAATCTTGAATTTGTCGGTGGCTGCAACTGGGCGGAGAGTTTTCTTTCTCCACTTTCTTTTGCGGAAAAAGAAAGTGGAAATAATAATTTCAAAAAACTTTCCTGGATTCCCGCTTCCGCGGGAATGACAAATAAAAAGTTACACCGTTAGAACCTCCACTCCCTTTTTCGTAACCACAATCGTATTTTCATAATGCGCTGAGAGAGAACCATCGGTAGTTTTGAAAACCCAACCGTCTTTGCCGATAAAAGTTCTGAAATCTCCCTGATTTATCATCGGCTCAAGCGCCAGCGTCATGCCTGCTTGCAGTCTCAAATCCGGAAAGCTTCTATCATAATAATTCAAGATTTGCGGATCTTCGTGAAGTTTTTTTCCAATTCCATGCCCGACTAAATTTTTGACTACTGAAAATCCGGCGTCCTCGGCAGTTTTTTGCACCACTTTTGAATATTCACTGAGCATTGCCCCTTCTTTCATTTTTTTAATTCCATTCCAAAAACTTTTTTCTGTCACTTCCATAAGCTTTTTGGCTTCATCGGAAATTTTCCCGACCGGAAAAGTCCGCGCCATGTCGGAACAATAGCTGTCAATTTCCACGCCAATGTCAATTTTCAAAATATCGCCTTCGTTTAAAATTCTATTGGAATCGGGAATACCATGCACCACTTCATCATTAATGGAAGCGCAAATCGTGGCCGGAAAAGGATTCTTGCCACCGCCATATCCCTTGAACAAAGGTTTGCCGCCACGGGCAAAAACAAGCTCCTGAGCGAGCTTGTCGAGTTGCAAAGTGTCGATTCCGGGCCGCACTTCTTTTCCGATTTCATTCATAATCTCAACCAAAATCTTGCCAGCCCGGCGCATCTTTTCTATTTCTTTTTCAGTTTTAATGGAAACAAACATAATTTTTACAATAACTACTACATAAAAAATTATAATAAACAAAATACAAAATGTTGAAGATACAATAACCAAGATAAAGTCTAAAGACACAAGATACAAGATACAAATCCCAAACAAACTTCAAATAACAAGTTATTAATAACCAAAATTTGTAATTTTTGAATTTGATTATTGAATATTGTTTGTTTCTTGTTTCTTGGGACTTGTTTCTTGGCCGTGTTTCTTGGTTATTTAAAGTTGCTTTTTTGGTTATTCCAATTTGTTGGTTATATCTGCAAAAACCTCTTCTACTCCCTTTCTGCCATCAACTTCGACAAGCATTCCTTTTTGGCGGTAATATTCGATAACCGGAACGGTGACTGCCTGAAAGGTGTTGAGCCTTTTTATGACTCCTTCGGGGGTATCATCAACACGCTGGCTTACTTTTGTTCCGCATTGCGGACACAAATCATTTTCATCTTTAATATCCTCTCCTAATATGAATTGCTTGCCGCATGAGGAACAAACATAGCGCTTGCTGATGCGGGCAATGGATTCTTCCCGCGGCAGAGTTATGGATATTGCCTTGTCTATCGATCTCTTGAATTTTTCAAATATTTTTTCAATCAGTGCGATCTGGCTTACAAGCCTCGGTGCGCTGTCGATTATCAAGCCTTTTTCAATCGGAATTTTTTTCAGTTTTTTTTCTAGGACTTCGGCCATAACATCATCAGGAATCATTTCCTTTTTTTCATTTAACTCGCTGATTTTCCTGCCTAGTGGAGTTTCCTCTTTAGCCATTTCCCGAAAAATCTGTCCGGTTTCAATGTGTTCGAGACCGTGTTTTTCAGCCAGTTTCTTGGCCTGAGTTCCCTTGCCACAGCCTTGCGGACCAAAAATAATTAGGTTCATTTTTTATAGTTAAAAATGCAAATATCAAAATGAAAAATTAACGAGTCGCTTTGCGATAACTAATTTAAATAGCCGCGGCAAAGTCACTCTTTAATTCTGATTTTTGATTTTTGATTTTTAAATTTTAAATTTTTTAGAATCCTTCGTAATCCCTCATCACTAGCTGGCTTTCGATTTGCTTGATTGTTTCAATAACAACTGAAACAACGATCAAGATGCTGGTGCCTCCGATTGTCAGAGATTGGATATTGGTCAAACCCTGGACAATAAAAGGCAAAACGGCAATCACTCCAAGAAAAAGAGCTCCGGAAAGAGTAATGCGGTTCATTATTTTATAAAGAAAATCTGCAGTGGTTTTGCCAGGACGGATTCCCGGAATATAACCGCCTTGTTTTTGTAAATTTTCCGCGATCTTGTTGGGATCAAAAACCACAGCGGTATAGAAATAGGTGAACAGAACAACTAAGATGAAATACAAACTGCCGTAGAACCATTGGTTCTGAAAAAGATTGTTAACTACTGTGGCCATATGGGCAACTGTTTGATTGCTGACACCCATCAGAAAACTGGCAATCATTCCCGGAAAAAGCATGATGGACATGGCAAAGATAATCGGAATAACTCCAGCCTGGTTGACTTTGAGCGGCAAGATTGATTGCGCTCCGCCATAGGTCATGTTGCCGCGGATTTTCTTGGCATATGAAACGGCTATTTTTCTTTGTCCTTCGGAAACCAAAACCACGCCAGCTATTGTCACCAGTGCCAAAACAAGAAGCGAGATGTACGTAAAAATTTGAGCTGAATCAAAAGTAGCCATGAGTTGCGAAATGCCTGATGGAAGACCGCTGACAATACCCGCGAAGATAATGAGCGAAACTCCGTTGCCTATTCCTTTTTCGGTAATAAGTTCGCCCAGCCACATCAAGAAAATAGTGCCGGCTGTTGCAACTATGACAATAACTGATATGTCAAAAATTGAGGACGTTTGCAAAACATTTTGTGAGCGCAAAAGAGCAATCATGCTGAAAGTCTGAAGAGCAGCCAATGGCACAGTCAGCCATCTGGTTATCATATTAAATTTCTGCCGTCCAGCTTCGCCTTCTTCCTTGTAGAGCTGCTCGACCCGCGGAATAATCATGGTCATCAGCTGCATGATAATGGATGATGTGATGTATGGTCCGACTCCGAGCATCACGATTGAAATGTTGGAAAGTCCGCCGCCGGAAAAAACGTTGAGCATTCCCAGAAACTGATTGCCTTCAAAAAGCCTTTTAAGCTGTTCCACGTCCACTCCCGGAACCGGAACATTGGCAGCAATCCTAAAAACAACCAAGATTCCTAATATGAAAAGAATCTTGTTGCGTAGTTCGCGTACTTTAAAGATTTGTGTGAGTTTTTCTAACATATAAAGCTAACAAAGCTGAAAACTATAAGCTAGTTTATGGTTCCGCCTGCCTTAATGATAGCATCTTTGGCTGATTTTGAAAGAAGAATTTTTTTGTCCACGTTGAATTTTTTGGATATTTTTCCGGTTGCCAAAATTTTCACGCCATTTTTGGCTTCGGTTTTTTTCATTAAATTGGCCTTGACCAAAGTTTCGATTGAAATAGTTTCACCGTCTTTGAATTTCTTTTCCAGCGTTTCCAATTTCACCACGTTCTTTTTGGCATTAACCGATTTGAAGCCACGTACTTTTTTAAGACGCATAATCAAAGAAGAACGGCCGCCTTCAAACAACGGATCGATTTTAGCTCCCGATCTGGCTTTTTGGCCTTTGTTGCCTTTGCCGGAATATGTTCCGCGTTTGCCACCTCGGCCAATCGTCTTTCTTTTCTCACGTTTTTTAGTTTTAAGTTCGTGTATTTGCATATAATTTTATTCTTCTTTAGCTTTCTTTACTCTTGGGGCTTTCAAGCTCTTTAAAGCGGCTACTGTTGCTCTGGCCACATTCAGTTTATTTGAAGTTCCCAAAGATTTTGAAACAATATCTTTAATCCCAGCCAAATCAACCACGGCCCGCACGGCTCCGCCGGCAATCACTCCGCGTCCTTCCTGCGCCGGCTTAAGAATAACTTTGGCGCTGCCTAACTTCATTTGAACATCATGAGAGATAGTGTTATCAGAAAGCTTTACTGTAATCATTGATTTCTTGGCATCATTGAAGGCTTTTTGGATTGCATCGGAAACATCTGATCCTTTAGCTACGCCAACTCCGACTCTGCCTTTGCGGTCGCCGATTACCAAAGTGGCACGAAAACGAAAACGTCTTCCGCCTTTGACCACGCGGGTAACGCGAGCCAAATCCAAAAGTTTTTGGTCAAACTCCGGTTTCTCGCGATGCATATTTTTTCTGTTTGGTCGTTTATTCATATTGCTATCACAGAATGACACAGAAATCTACGGAATGACACAGAAAAATTCTGTGTATCTGTGTTTATTCTGTTTTCTTCCGTGTTTTATCTGTTTAAAATTTTAATCCGCCTTCTCTGGCGCCTTCAGCCAAAGCTTTTACTTTTCCGTGATATTTATAACCCGATCGATCAAATTTCACAGTCTTGATTTTGGCTTCCAGACATTTTTTGGCCAGCAATTTTCCCATATCTTTAGCGCCTTCTACGGTATTTTTAGCTTTCTTTATTTCAGAAAGTTTAACTGAAGCCAAAGTTTCACCTTTCACGTCATCAATAATTTGCGCATAAATTCCACGCAAACTTTTGTGCACAGCCAAGCGCGGACAATTTGCATCACCCGAAACTTTAGCGCGGATTCTTTTCTTGCGTCGTAATCTTGTTTTATTGTTATTTACTTTTGACATAATAGTTTCTAATAAAATTACTCTTTGATTCGCCAAGGCTATTTAGCTGCCTTCTTTCCTTCTTTTCTGCGGACATGCTCGCCGACATATTTAAATCCTTTGCCTTTATACGGTTCAACTGGTTTTAGGGCTCTGACATTGGCGGCAAATTGCCCCACCTTGCATTTATCAACCCCGGAAATTGTCATGACGTTATTTTCAATAGTAACTTGCAAGTCTTCCGGCACATCGACAACAACTGGATGAGAAAAACCCAGAGCTAGATTTATTTTCTTTCCGGCCACTGACATGCGAAAACCAACGCCATTAAGCTCTAATTGTTTTTGAAAACCCTTAGCTACTCCTTCAATCATATTATTGATAATGCGAGTTGTCGTTCCCCAAACAGCTGGAGCATTCTTGCTTTTGCCCGTTTTTTCAACCAAAACTTCATTATCTTGAATTTTAACAACCACATCAAAATGATGCTCAAAAGTCATCGTTCCTTTGGCGCCTTTTATTGTTACTACATTTTTATCCGTTGTAACAGTTACTCCTTGCGGAATGCTTATTGGTTTTTTTCCTATCCTAGACATAATAATTAATTCAAAATTTAAATCTCAAAATATAAACTTACGGAGTCGCTACGCGACATTTTTATAAACATGAGCGGAGCGAATTCCTAAATTTTGATTTTTTATTTTTGATTTTTTAATTTTACTCTACCAAACTTCGCAAATTATTTCCCCTCCGATTCCCATTTTTCTGGCTTCATCTGCCGGCATAATGCCTTTTGAAGTTGAAACTATGGAAATTCCATATCCATTCTTAACTCTCTTCAGATCAGTTTTCTTTGCATATATGCGCTGTCCTTGGCGGCTGATTCTTTTGATTTCTCTGATGGCCGGATTCTTTTCAGTATTGGAAACGACATCATATTTTAAAACTATTTTTATTAAAGATATATTTCCTTCAGTTTCTTCGCTGACTGATTCAATAAAATTCCTTTGTTCTAAAATTTTGGCAATAGCCATTTTGAGACGCGAAAACGGCACCAGCACTTCCTTGTGTCCGGCTCTTTGCGCGTTTCTAATTCTTGTAAGCATGTCTGCTATTGGATCTAACATATCTTTTTTTAATTCAAAATTTAAAATTCAAAATTCAAAATTATAGTGTTGTTTCTGATTCTTTAATTTATTGCTACCAACTGCTCTTCTTCACTCCCGGCAACTCTCCTTTGCTGGCTAATTCCCTAAAACAGATTCTGCAAATATCGAAAGCACGAAGATACCCATGCTTTCTTCCGCAACGCCAACAGCGGCGCACAATACGGGTTGAAAATTTAGGTTTCTTTTCTGCTCTAGCTTTTGTAGATGTCTTTGCCATTTTTGTTGTCACAGAATAACACAGAAACTTACGGAATGACACAGAAAAATTCTGTGTATCTGTGTTTATTCTGTTTTATTCCGTGTTTAATCTGTTTTAATTGGGAATCCTAATAATTTAAATAATTCAAAACCTTCTTCCTGTGATTTCGCGTCAGTCGAAACTGTTATTTGCAGACCGAACACGTGTCTTGTTTTTTCTGGAGAAATTTCGGGAAAAATCAAATGTTCTTTAATGCCGATATTCATGTTTCCTCCTTTGTCTATTGATTTTCTGTTAATTCCCTGAAAGTCTCTGGTTCTTGGCAATGTCGCGTTTATCAGACGATCAATAAATTGCCACATTCTTTTTCCTCTGAGTGTCACCTTGACTCCGACTTCCATTCCTTCCCTAACTTTGAAACCGGAAATGGCTTTGCGAGCTTTGGTTTTTAACGGTTTTTGTCCTGTAATCGCAGCAATTGAATTTATGACTTCTTCAACCTTGTCATTCTCCTTGGTAATTTTTCCAATTCCAACATTAACAACAGCCTTTTTGATTCGAGGCATCGCCATTGTGCTTTTATATCCAAATTTCTTCTTCATTTCTGGAGTAGCTATTTTGGTATATTTTTCTTTTGTTGAAATTATATTCATAATAATATTATTCTAATCTGCCCGCCTAGACTCACGGAGACAATCGTTCATCGACGCGAGGCTGGCTAATTAATCCTGACCTACAAATTTGTTTTTACTGAATTCATTCGTAGATTTGAATCGTGTTTATTAAAATTCTTTCTTGCACTTCTTGCACACGCGAACTTTTTTGCCATTGGCAAATGCATATCCAACCCGCGTAGGCTTTCCGCAGCCAGGACAGATAACCATGGCATTGGAAACGCTAAACGCAGCCGGAACTTCAACACGCTGTCCTTTCTCTCCTTCCCGGCGGGGTTTTTTGTGCCTTTTTACTATATTCATCTTCTCGACAACAATTTTTCCTTCACTTGGAATAGTCCGGATGACTTTGCCTTCCTTTCCTTTGTCTTTGCCGGTAATTTTTTTAATTGTATCTCCTTTTTTAATCCTCATATAACTATCACGGAATTACACAGAAACTTACGGAACGACACAGAAAAATTCTGTGTATCTGTGTTATTCTGTTTTCTTCTGTGTTAATTTTGTTTATTACAATACTTCTGGTGCTAATGAAATTATTTTAGTATATCCTTTCTCTCTAAGCTCTCTGGTAACTGGTCCGAAAATTCTGGTTCCTTTTGGTTCTTTGCCATCCAAGATCACGGCTGCATTCTCATCGAATCGGATGTATGACCCATCTTTTCTCCGGAAAGATTTTTTCTGTCGGACAATCACTGCTCTGACCTTATCTCCTTTTTTGATCATGCCTCTGGGTTCTGCCGATTTAACACTGCAAACAATAATATCCCCGATGGAAGCATAGCGTCTGCGGCTGCCTCCAAGAACCTTGAAGCATTCAATGGTTTTTGCTCCAGTGTTGTCAGCTGCTCTTAATCTTGTTTCTGCTTGAATCATATTGCTATCACAGAATTACACAGAAGCTTACGGAATGACACAGAAAAATTCTGTGTATCTGTGTTTATTCTGTTTTCTTCTGTGTTAAATCTGTTTATGCTATTTTATGGCTCTTTCCCTTGCTTATCGGCTTGCACTGCACAAACTCAACCGCATCTCCTTTTTTGAACTTGTTTTCAGCGTCATGTACTTTATATTTCTTGGTAGACAGATACTTTTTCAGATATTTCGGATGCGTCTTAAAAGTTTGGACAGCCACTACAATTGTCTTGTCCATTTTATCACTGATAACTATTCCCTTCTTTTTGGCTAACTTTTTTGCCATAATTGTCTACGAGCGGAGCGAGTAGCTACAATTATGAGCATCCCGCACCAATTCTTTATTTAAACTTAATCTTATATCTTATTAAAGCCGCAGGCGAATTCCGTGAAAAGTTTTCAATCTTTTATTAAAAACTTTATTCGGAATTTGGTGCGGGACAACAATTTATTTTTAATCTAATTATTTCTGCATTTCTTTTATAATTGTTAAAATTTGCGCTATGTCTTTTTTGAGTGCCCGATATTGCCGATGATTCTTGAGCTGTTTGTTGGCAATATCAAACTTAAACCTGACAACCTGTGTTCTCTTTTCGTCTGCCAGCTTTTTCAGCTGTTCTATGTTCATATTTCTTAATTCTTGAATATTTGCCATATCTATTTTTCCTTAACTACAAATTTACTCTTAACACAAAGCTTGTGTGAAGCCAAACGCATAGCTTCTCTGGCTACTGATTCGGCGATTCCATCCATTTCAAACAAAACTCTGCCTTGTTTTATTTTAGCTACAAAATGATCCACGCTTCCTTTTCCTTTACCCATCGGAGTTTCGTCACCCTTTTTGGTCATTGGTTTGTCCGGGAAAATCCTGATCCAAATTTTTCCGCCACGTTTCACATATCTGGTCATCGCTCGACGAGCAGCTTCAATCTGGCGGGCAGAAATAAGTCCGGAAGTTGTCGCCTTCAAACCAAAACTGCCGAAACTGACAGTGTTTCCTTTTGTCGCCACTCCACGGATTGGTCCTCCGCGATGGATCTTTCTATGTTTTACTTTCTTTGGCATCAACATATGCGTTTCACTAAATTCAAAATTTAAAATTCAAAGTTCAAAATTATGGAGCTCGCCTCGATTCGACAAGGTATGTCATCGAGTCGAAGCGGGTCGCTACGCGACATTTTTTATAAACATGAGCGAAGCGAATTCCTAAACTTTTAACTTTTCACTTTTAACTTTTAACTTTTAACTTCGTTAAATACTTCCCCTTTATAAATCCAAACCTTTACTCCAATAACTCCGTAAGTGGTGTATGCCTTAGCTCTGGCAAAATCAATATCAGCTCGGAGGGTGTGAAGCGGTACTGTTCCTTTGGACAACCATTCGCGACGTGACATTTCAGCGCCACCCAATCTTCCAGAAACCTCAACTTTAATTCCTTTAATATTTTTATTCTTCGCTGCCTGGTCTAAGGTTGATTTCAAAATTCTCCTGAATGGCATTCTTTTTTCCAGCTGTTCTGCCACATTCTGGGCCACCAAACAAGCATTTTCTTCAAACTGTTTTATTTCCTGAGCTTCGATTTTCAGATCAATCTTCTTGCCGGCAAAAAACTTTTTCTTGATAATTTCCAACATGTCAGTGATTCCAGTGCCTCCTCTGCCGATCAAAACTCCCGGGCGTGATGTTTTAACAATCAATTTCAGCGTATTGGCGTTGCCCTCAATATCCACATCAGCAATGGCTGCCGCCTTCCATTTTTTCATTACAAAATCACGGATTTGAACATCCTCTTTGAGCTTTTTGGAATAATTTTTGCCTCCAAACCATCTTGATTTCCAATTGGTGGTAATTCCGATTCGGAGTCCTGTTGGGTTTACTTTATGTCCCATGCAATTTTTGTCTGCGAGCAAGGCGAGTAGCTACAAAAATTAGCATCCCGCACCAATTCGCAATATTAACTTTCTATTATTTCCGGTTAAGCCGCAGGCGAATTCCGTGAAAAGTTTTCAATCTTTTATTAAAAACTTTATTCGGAATTTGGTGCGGGATAACTTCTTATTACGCTGACTTTCTTTGAAAAACTTTTTTCAAAAATCCACTGTCTTGTCCTTTTTTAGCTGTTTCTTTCTGAACGGAAACTTTTTTAACCGGCGTTTTTTCAGCCGCTGTATCTTCTTTTTCCTTTTCCTCTTTTTCCATTTCTGCCATTGCTTCTTTCATCATCTTTTCTTTTTCTGCCTGGCGTTTGGCTTTTTCTTTTTCCAGTTCCTGCTTTGATTTTCTGTTTTTGCCTTCCACTCTTTCTGCGAGTTCCAATTTAATGTGGGATGTGCGTTTCAAAATCTGAGTCGCCCTGCCCTGGGCCCGCGGCAACCATCTTTTCAGCCTGGCTCCTTCGCCGACTAGGATGCTGCTTATATACAGATTGTCCCGGTCCAAACCGAAATTATTTTCTGCATTGGCCAAAGCGCTTTTCAGCAATTTTTCCAAAATTCCGCTGGTTTTTTTCACCAAATGTTCGAGTTGGATAAAAGCATCATTAACATCCATGCCGACAATACTGTCCGTAACTAGACGCACCTTGCGGGGAGACATTCTTAAATTTTTGAGATTAGCAGTAACTTGCATAAAATTATAATCAAACTACAACTTATTATTTACCTCCATTTTTCTTATTACTATCTTCAGCTTTAGCCGCCTTGGCTGCATCCAAAGCCTTCTGTTTTTCCGCTATCTCGATTTCTTTCTGCATCTTGCCTCCGTGTCTTGTAAATTTGCGAGTTGGCGAAAATTCTCCCAGCCTGTGACCCACCATTTCTTCAGTTACATAAACATTCAAAAATCCTTTTCCATTATGCACGCCAAAAGTAAAACCGATCATTTCTGGTGAAATTGTGCAGGCTCTTGACCAGGTTTTGATCACTCCTGCTCCCGGCTTGGCGTCAATGACTTTCTTGAGCACGCGCGGGTCTACATATGGTCCTTTCTTTAAACTTCTGCTCATTTGTCTGCGAGTGGAGCGAGTAGCTACAAATGAGCATCCCGCACCAATTCTTTAATTATTCTTTAAATTATATTATTACTGAGCCGTTAGGCGTTTCCGTGCACCAAGCTTTCTTTTGAAAAAATCTGTCTTCGGAATTGGTGCTGGGATTAATAATCTATTTCTTAATTCTTCTTTTAACTATAAATTTATTACTATATCTTTTCTTCTTTCTGGTTTTCTTTCCTAATGCCGGCTTGCCCCATGGGGTTTTCGGATATTTAAGACCGATTCCTTGACAGCCTTCGCCGCCTCCATGCGGATGGTCAATCGGGTTCATAACCGTTCCACGCACTGCCGGTCTCTTGTTTTTCCATCTGTTTCTGCCAGCTTTGCCAATTCTTTCCGCACTATGTTCAAAATTGCTGACTCGTCCGATTGTAGCATAACATTCTTCACTGGCCAATCTGATTTCGCCAGAAGACATTTTCAGCTGAGCCATCTTGTTGTCAATTGCCATAAGAGCAGCTCCGCTGCCGGCGCTTCTGATAATCTGTCCGCCCTTGCCTGGAAATAATTCAACATTGCAAATAATGGTTCCGTAAGGAATATTTTTAAGCAGCGTTCGGTTGCCTTCTTTGATAGGAGCTTTCGGGGAAGCCATGATTTCAACTCCCGCCTTCATTCCTTCCGAAGCCAAAATATATTTCTTATCTCCGTCTTTGTATTGAACCAAAGCAATCAAAGCGCTTCTGTTGGGATCTTTTTCAATCGCCACAATTTTTCCCGGAATATCAAATTTCTGTTGCTTGAAATCAACAAGTCTATAGCGCCTTTTGTGTCCGCCACCCTGATGTCTCACGGAAATTTTTCCATTGGATCTTCCCGCCTTATTTTTAAGAGGGGCCAACAAAGATTTTTCCGGTTTTTTGTCCGTCAAATCATCCGGTTTTACAATCGACATGTTTCGCCTTCCGGCATTATTCTTTTTATAAACTTTAATTGCCATAAATTTTCTGATTCGTAGTTTTGAATCGCATTACGCTGTCTTAAAAAATTCTATCTTATCTCCTTTCTTAACCGTCACAGTTGCTTTTCTAACGGCTGGCTTTAAACTCAGATGCCGTCCGTAAGCCTTTTTCTTTGGCTGCAAATTCACTATTGAAACTTTTTCCACTTTTACTTTATAAATTCCCTCAACTGCTTTTTTCACTTCTTTTTTGTTTGCACTGTGCGTAATTCTGAAAGTGTATTTATTATCAGCCGAATCTCGATGCGTTTTTTCCGTAATCCAAGGCGCAACCAAAACATTGCAAGCTATTTCAACATTATCAGCCGCTACAATAACTTCCGCCTTCTTGGCCGCAGTTTTTTTGGTAACTTTTTTTGTAGATTTTTCTTCAGTCATATTTCAGATTATTTCTTAAATTTTTCTTCCAAAAATGCTATCGACTGCTTGGAGAGAATCAAATATTTATTATTCAGAATATCCATCACATTCAAATCCTTAACTTCCGTGTTGGTCACATTTTTGACATTGCGGCTGGCCAGATTCATCTTTTTTTCCTCCTGAGAAAATGCCGCCAATGTCTTGCCTTCTATTTTCAAATTATTCAAAACTTTCACAAATGATTTGGTCTTAGTTTCTTTCAGCAGCAGTGAATCAACAGCGATAAGCTGTCCGTTTTTCAGTTTTCCGCTAAGAGCAATGCAGACTGCTTTTTGCTTCATTTTCTTGTTCAAATCTCTTTTGAAATTGCGATCGCTTTTAGGTCCAAAAGAAACACCTCCGCCTTTCATGACTGGATTTCTTTTCTGGCCTTGTCTGGCGCTGCCGGTTCCTTTTTGCCTGAATGGTTTTTTGCCGCTGCCAGCCACTTCACCTTTGCCTTTCACATGCGCAATCGGATTTCGCTGATTGCCAGCCATAACCATGAAAACTTGTTTCACCAATTCATCATTAGCAGCTGCACCAAAAACAGCATCTGAAACTTTCAGATCTTCAATCTTTTTTCCTTCTTGATTATGTATTGCAATTACCGCCATAATATTAATTCAAAATGCAAAATTTAAAATTCAAAATTATAGAGTTTTGCTTCGCAAAATATTTTTTAAAAATATGAGCGAAGCGAATTCCTAAACTTTTAACTTTTCACTTTTAACTATTTTACTGTCTGAACTTCCACGATTCTGCCGACAACTCCCGGCACTCCGCCTTGCACTGCCAGAATATTCTTGGCTGAATCTATATAAACAACTTTCATATTTTTCACAGTTACTCTTTTGCCTCCCATGCGTCCAGCCATTTTCTTGCCCTTAATGACGTGCTGCGGTTGCTGTGCGCCAATTGATCCCGGCGCCCGAAGATCATGTTTGTGTCCATGGCTTTTTGGAGATCCCTTGAAACCATGGCGTTTGACCACACCCTGATATCCCTTGGCTTTTCCGATTCCGCTGACTTTTACAATATCCCCTATTTGGAAATTTTCAACTGTAATTTTATCTCCCACCGCCACCTTTGCTGCTTCATCCAAAGAAAATTCTTTCTTGTGGGAAACTTTTTTTGTCTTAGCAACCTTAAGCTGCAAAGCATTGTAGCCATTTTTTTCTTCAGTTCTGATATCAGAAACAACATTGGGTTCGCATTCAATCAGAGTCACGTTCAAAGCGCCACGTTCTTTGTCGTACAGTGTTGTCATTCCTAATTTTTTTCCGAGTATAAATTTCATAAAATATTATTCAAATCTGCCCGCCTCGACTCACGGAGACGATCGTTCATCGACGCGAGGCTGGCTAATTAATTCTAATCTACAAACAATTCGTTGATTGGAATGATATTTGTAGATTGGGATAATTCTGGCAATAAAAATACTGGCCTCAGCCAGCATCATTCCGATCTATCGGAATTTAGCTAGTTGAGTATCCCCGAACTGCCGAGGACTTTAACTAGTAATATTCACATGTGCCCCATTTGCAGCGGGGCTCCGCCAAAAGCGGATAACTACATTTTGATTTCAACATCGACTCCGGCCGGTAGGTCTAAACTGGTGAGATTCTCAATCGTTTTTGAATTCGGATTCCAAATATCAATAAGCCTCTTATGAATTCTCATTTCATACTGGTCTCTGGAATTCTTATATACAAAGGTCGACTTATTGACAGTTACCTTGTGTATTTCTGTTGGAAGAGGAACCGGACCTGTGATTTGCGATCCTGATCTTTCCGCAGTTTCCACAATTTTTTTGGCTGATTGGTCAATGACTTTGTTGTCATAGGCCTTGATCTTAATCCTGATCCTTGTGGACAATTGTTCTGAATCTGTTTTTTTCGCTGCCATCTAATTTTTTAGTAACAAATTACTTTTAATTTAATATTGTTCGTTAGAACACAGGCAGACACAATTTTGTTTTGTGTCTGCTTAGTAAATTCGAACTATTTGATGATTTTGGTGGCTGTTCCGGCTCCGACTGTTTTGCCTCCTTCGCGGATAGCGAAGCGCATTCCTTCTTCCATAGCTACCGGTGCAATCAATTTAATATTGATGTGCACAGTGTCTCCAGGCATAACCATTTCAGTTCCTTCTGGCAGAATAACTTCTCCGGTAACATCAGTTGTGCGGATATAGAACTGTGGTTTGTATCCTTTGAAGAAAGGAGTGTGTCTGCCGCCTTCTTCTTTGGTCAGAATATATATTTCACCTTCAAATTCAGTGTGAGGAGTGATTGAACCCGGTTTAGCCAAAACTTGTCCGCGCTCAACATCTTCTTTCTTAACACCGCGCAGCAGAAGTCCGGCATTGTCTCCAGCTTGTCCTTTGTCCAAAGATTTGTTGAACATTTCGATTCCGGTTACAACAGTCTTGGTAGTTGGCTTAAGACCAACAATTTCAACTTCTTCATTGATGCTGATGGTTCCGCGTTCAATTCTTCCGGTTACTACAGTTCCGCGGCCTTCAATTGAGAAAATATCTTCAATCGGCATCAAAAGAGGCTTGTCAGTGTCACGAACCGGTTCAGGAATTTTTGAGTCCAGTGCGGCAATCAAATCATAGATAGGTTTAGCATCAGCGTCTTCAGCTCCCTTAACTTCCAAAGCTTTGACAGCTGATCCACGGATAACAGCGGCATTGTCGCCATCAAATTCATATTTGGAAAGCAGTTCGCGAACTTCTGTTTCAACCAAATCGATAAGTTCAGGATCATCAACCATGTCAACTTTGTTGATGAAAACAACGATCGCAGGCACGCCTACTTGTTTAGCCAAAAGGATGTGTTCGCGAGTCTGAGGCATAGGACCATCAGTTGCGCTCACAACCAAAATTGCTCCGTCCATCTGAGCGGCGCCGGTAATCATGTTTTTGATGTAGTCAGCATGGCCAGGACAGTCAACATGAGCATAATGACGGGTGTCGGATTCATATTCGCAGTGTGAAGTTGCGATAGTGATTCCGCGTTCCTTTTCTTCTGGAGCGTTGTCGATTTCATTAACGCCTTTTTCCTTGGCAAAACCTTTAAGGCTCAGACAATGAAGAATAGCCGCGGTCAAAGTTGTTTTGCCGTGGTCAACATGTCCGATTGTGCCGACATTTACATGTGGCTTTGAACGTTCAAATTTTTCTGCTGCCATATTGATTTTTTTCGCGGCCAAAGGTTTTTTACTTTGGCACCACGCGATTAATTAAGATAATTTAATTATAAAATTATTGCATCTGTTTACTATACACTAAATTCCTTTTTCAGGCAAATTTAAAAAATCCGTCTGTGGAAAATTCAATACATGACTCATTCTACACGACCTATAAAATCTGTCAACCCCGCACTAACTTTAGGCAAGTGTACAACACTGGATTGCTTTCAGCAAGCCTAAAGTTAGTGCGGGGTCAAGCCCCCGCCAATTTGGCACTTTTGTCTTACCTTAGCCAATAACCAACCCTCAGAAAACCTAGGAATTTGAAGATTTTACTCACTATATCCACATTTTTAATACGTAGCGAAGTAAGTATTAAATTATTCCGCCCAGAAATTAGATTTTTTTTCTGAAGAAAATTGAAACAATGAAAATTAAAATGAAAAAGATCGAACCCATGACGCATGTCGGCAGGCCGAAGAAATATGCGCTCGGTCCATTTTCAAAAAACAAGGACAATTCTCCCCAAGAAAAATAGCCGGCAAAAAGAACTCCCAAAAATGAAAACAAAAATAAAAGATTGGCCAAACATTTTGTCGCCTGTTCCTTGAAAAAAAGGACGACGGAAAAAATAAAAAGGAGGCAGAACATGACAAAGCCGTAGTAGCAGGCCGGAAAGCCCAGGAACAGCGGGCAAGTTTCCCCGAAAGCGCAGACAGATGAAAACATTTTGACTCCGCTCATATAGCCGGAAAACAATACTCCGCCCAGCGAAGCCAGCAAAAAGAAAATTTTAAAATTTTTGTATTTATCCATTTTATTAAATAAATAATTAATTAAGTAATTATTTCTGATCCGTTTTTCTTTTTTTACAATTTTATATTTCGGCAAAAAATATCATATAATTATGCCCGAATTTCTTGGCGCATTTCGGACAATAGGCATAGTGGATGTAATAATCCTTGGCCTTTTTCCCTGTCTCGGCCAGATATCCATCCATAACTTTGATAAATTTAGGAATATCATTATAGCCGCCATCAAAAACTCTGGAGATAAAATTTCCGGAAATCACAACGTTGTTTTCATCCGGAACGTCTTTTTCCACCGCTACATATATCTCGCCCCTAAAAGGCGTCGGATCGCGGAACAATATCAGGGTGTCTTTTTTGTCCGGCGCGCCCGCCCCGACCTTTTCCACAGCCGTCCACATTCTGGTTATTTTTTTGCCGATCATCGGCGGAAAAGGGATATGGAAAAACTCCGGCATGGAATCTTTGATGAATTTTTTATTGTCCCAGCTCAATGTTTGCTTGTCCCATTTTTCTACACTAAATTCGGGACAGCATTCTTGTTTTTGATTTTCGTTGTTCATAGTTTTATTAATTACGTAATTAATTACTTACCCCGTCAATTATATCTGATCAGAAAATGATTATCTTTATTTTTCCTTTGCTCGATTTTATTTTTTATCTATTTTTTCGCTCTTTCTGATTGTTTAATTTTATTTATTATTACTTGCATTTTATCCCAATCTTTAAATTTTTTCCTAGTTAAAAAAAATTTTTTTAATTCTTCCTCGGGATTTACCGCTAAACTATATTTTTTGTGTGTCATTCTTTTTAAAATGCAGTGGATAATATTTCTTTCTGAAGAATAGGTCAGGGATGCCGGCATTTTTAAAATTGCATTTCTTGTTTCTTTAATATCATTGTCAAAAATCATGGTTAGAGTTTGAAAATTTCTTTTAGAAGTTTGGTAAGACTGATGGAAAAGCGATGGCTGTCTTAATGCAATTTTAATAAAATCTTCTTTGGAAAGTCCTAATATCTCGACTGAATTTTCAATATTTTTAACAATAGTCATGGGAGATTGATAAAAAAGCTGTGGATGCTTTAACGCAACTTCCAGAAATTCTTGTTTATCAATGCTTATAAGCTTTGATGTACTTTCAATATTATTATTTATCGTGCTTGGGTTAAGATAAAGAATTTGAGGAGCTTTAAGAGAGCTTTTTATAAACATCTCTTTTTTGATCCCTAATAATTCGGCCGAATTTTCAGCATTATTATTTATAGTTTCGGGATATTGAACTAAGAGCGATGGTCTTTTAAGAGCTGCGTTGAGAAATTTTTCTCTCGAAATACCCAACAATTTAGCTGAATTTTCGATATTACTATTGATAGTTTCTGGGAGCATACCAAAAAGTGACGGGTGTTTAATTGCAGCTTTAATAAATTCTTCTTCTGATATTCCTATTAGCTTAGCTGAATTTTTAATATTACTATCGATAGTTTCTGGAGATTGACAAAAAAGTTGTGGCGTTTTAAATATGCACTTTTTCCATTCATCTGCTGACACATTAAAATTACGCATACTTCGCAAGAAATTATATTTGTATTTGTCTGATTTAAGAGTTTCCGGACGACATCTAAGAATTGCTTCGTTTGAAATAATCTTATTTACTTCATCATCTGTGAAAACAATTTTTTGTTCTTCTTTTTGATTATCGGCAGGAATAGTTATTTTAAATTCGCAAAAAACTTTCCTCAGCTCAATTTTCCTTCTAGCTTTTGGACCTTGTTGACCATTTTCTTGTCTATCTCTTTCTTCTTGCAGCGTTATTTCAGATTGAGCATAATCATCTCTGGAAGGCTCTCCGCTTTCATTTCTTTTCAGCTTCAAATCAAGAGCTTTATCTCTTATTACATGTGCCTCATTTTCTGCTTTTTCAAACAAATACTTCTCCATAAAAAATTTACTGTCTGTATTAATTACTTACTCCGCCAATCAGATTAATTATACAATTCTTGGCTGTTTTTATTATATCACCAAATTAAAAAGGCCGATTTCACATCCCCCTTCGGCATAAATTCAGGGGGATGTAATCATTTTTTGCTAAAGAGACTTATCCGACGTTTTTCAACATAGACAATTTGCCACCATTTCTGGCCGATGAAATAGCCCGCAGCTACGCCCAAAAGCAGAAGGATGAAAGTTAGCATTGGCCAGACATATCCCCCGTTTCCAAGAATTGACGGGCCAGTACCTGATTTCAAAAGACTCTTAATATACCACAATTCCAATCCGGCACGAGCAATCACCGAAAGCAGAATAAACAAAACAATGCTGGCAATTAAATATATTGTTTTTTTGGTCATAAATTTAATACCCTTCTTAATAATTATAATTAATTTATACTTATTCCGGAATTCTTGAGAATACCGGAATAGTGTAATTTTGATTATTTGTAATTTTTGATCGCTTCGCCTATCTTTATTGCAAAATCAATGAATTTTCCGTTCTCAATCGTATTTTTTGAACTTGGCTTGATTGAAATAAATTTTTCCGGACTAAGTACAAAATAAATTTCACTGACAAGATCTCCTTGTGTAATTACTACATTATCCATAGGAATTTTAGGATTTTTTTCTACCTTATCTCCGGTCTGTTGATAAAAAAGTTTTTGATTTTCAATTTTTAAATATTCCAGATTAAACAATAAATATTCCTTATCATTAAGATAATAGGAACAATTATAAAGACTTGCATATTTTGGCAGTTCGATTTTTACTACTTTTTGGCCTAAGGCATTTTCCACAAATTCTTTAGTAAACTGACCGCAGATATCTTCAACAATATAATAACTTTTGTCCTGACGACTTGGTTCTCCTGGATATTCCACAAAACAATTTTTAAGACGCTTTCCTGGTTCGCCATAACCTTCTATTGATACATTTTCTTTTTCGCAAGCTCCGTCTAAATTATCTTCAGTTGCTGGGGCTGACGCTACACTTTCCGCATTATTATTTTTTTCAGCTTGATTGTTATTTGCACAACCGGAAAGAAAAATGGCTCCAACAATTAACATCGGCAGAATGATTATTTTTTTGTTCATGGTTTTATTAAATAAATAATTAATTACTTACCCCGCCAAGCATGTTTAATTATACAATTCTTGGCTGATTTTATTATATCACCAAATTAAAAAGGCCGCTTTTAAACTTGTCTTGCGGCCTTTATAGATTGGAAAAATTTCCTTTTTCAACTCCTTACGTCCTTATAATCTTGTCTATAGCCATTTGCTCAGCGTTTTTGAGGATTTCCTCAATAAAAGGATCCCTGCGAAAAATGAGATGATCGGGCGTGTTATCGAAAACAAATGTTCTCCCAGTGAAAGGAAGAAAGGTTTCCCATCTATCCCCCTTAATCTGCATCGGGACTCCTCTCGTCGATTCAAGACCGCATTCTGCTGCAATTTTTTCTACCGCATCCCTACATTCAGCAGGGACGCTCATTACAGTCCAAATTTTTTTAGCCCAACGGATCGTGTGCATGAAAAAAAGCGCGCTCTGTTGGCTTTGCGGATTGAAATGCTTATGCTTCACAGTCAGCATGCATTCCCTGATGCCAGGCGTATATGGTTCTTCTAATCCTACATACTGAATGAATCGCTTATTATTCAAAAGATCATTAAATTCTTCAGTCATAATGCCTATTGCCTGGGTTTTTGTTTCTTTTTTTAACAAGCTCTTCAATCGTATCATTTGAACCTCCTTTCATTAAATATTTGAGAGTTATTTTCTTTTTATAAGTTGTTAAAGAAGTGTTAAAAATATCACCACCTGTACATACCTAGGTACGCTCGCCCCGTAGCAAGCGAAGCTTTGCTTCTGGGGTAATTAATTATTTATTCTTTCAATCTCTTTTAACAAAAAATTTAAATCTTTTGACAATGGATTTCCTTTCCATCTTTTCAGGATTGATTTGATAGCCATTTGCTGATGATTTAAGATTTTTTCTTTTGGCGCATTAAATCTGGCAAAAACTTCCTCTCTGTAACGATTATAATCATCCAACAATTCAGAAACGTTAGCAATAATATCAGCCGATTTAATTAGTAAAGAATCATGCGAAAAATTCTTTATGTGTTCCAATGCTTGCTTTTTCCTTTCCTCCCATGGTAATTTTTTCTCAATCTCTGTTACACTCAAAACTCCTCTTGCAACTTTTTTACCGAATCTTTCTTCCAGCATTTTGGCATTTACTTTTTTCTGATCTATAGAATCCTCAATCGTATCGTGCAAAATTCCAGCCACAACTATGTCTTCTTTGGCTTTGATCAGTGAGAGGATAATCCCTACAGTTAATGGATGGGTTATATATGCGATATCTTTGCCTTTTCTTTTTTGCTTCTGATACACTTCGTGTGTTTTAGTGGCAAATTTTATCGCCTTTTGTATTTTTGGAGTATAGATCATAATTTATTGTATACTTAGAATACTTTAAATTTTTTTGCATTCACCTCCCCCTTCGGCATAAATTCAGAGGTACGTAATTAATTACGTAAATTCAAATTTATTCCTCATTATTTCTAATTCTTCCCCAATTTATTCTATCCAATTCTGGTTTTAATCTTGATACTAATAAATCTAATCTATCCAAAATTTCATTCACATCTTCTTGATCAAATTCAATTTTATTTGTTGTAGAATAAACATTATATAATTTTGACCAATTTTTGCCCCACTTAGCTTTTAACTTAAAAATTTTATCACTCTTAGATAAATCTTTTTGCACATTCTTCATTATTTTAAGTAATTTATTTCTTCTTTTCTTAGTAAAATCATGAATCAAATGGGATTTAGCAAATTCAACATGAAAAGCTATTTCAAACTGCGCTTTATCGCTTGCTTTAGTTATTTTTTTAGAAGTTATTTCAAAATGTAAAAATGGATTTCCTATTTTTTCTTTAATTTGAATCATATGTCTAAACTGAGTCCTGTTTTCCATTAGTCCTTCAGCAATTGGCTGATTTAAAAATTTATTTAGAATTTCTTGTAAAATTTGCTCTCTGGTATAAATTTTTCTCAACTTAATTAGCAGCGGTTTAGCTGGAATACCTAATTCACATTTTTTACTATTCGCAAAAAAAACTCCTATAGAAGATCCGAAATCACCTAGATTTTTTAACATTAATTTAGCCGAAGGTAATAATTTGTCCTTTTTTTCTAGAGGTAAAGTTACAAAAAAACAAGCACGGATGGCTTTATTTTCAAGAAAAGTTGAAACATCTTCTAGCTCCAATCTTTCTTGTTGAGTTATTTTTTCAAGAAATTCATAACCTTTCTCCTGGATAACTGACATATAGGCAATAAGCTGGCCAACTGCATGGCCGATCGAAGCAACATTTCCAGATCTTTTCCCTTCACTAATATAGAAACATTTTTCGTTTTGATTATAGGCCAGAACATCAAGGAAGCCAGCTGAAAATTTAAATTCCGTAACAGAAAAATTACATTTGAATTTACTTTTGAAATAATTTTTAGTCGGCTGATTTAATTGTTTGTCTTCTGGGTTGTTCATAAGTTCTGGCAAGTAATTAATTACGTAATTATCTATTATATTTTTTATTACAAGATGGACAATATTTCCAATTTCCTGTTATCTTAACACCACAAATACATTTTCTCATTCCATATCTCGCCTTATTTTCTTTTTGCACTTTTTCCCAGCAGTCATTACAATATATACTTTTTATATACTTTGATTGATAACCACATTTTCTACATTTTCCCATAAATTTTTTATCCTATTATTTCCCCGATTTAGTTCGATTGTCTTGTTTGCAAAGCATCTGACAATTTTCAGCAATTGTTTTTCCGCCCTCATGCCAAGGTTTGATATGATCAGCTTCCATCTCGCCTATTTTAAAATGTTCACTGCATTTCGGACAAATTCCATTTTGTCTTTCATAAGCTTCACGCTTCATTTTGTCAGTAAACGCCCGAATCGAAAGATATTTTTCCTGTCTGGTTAAAACATACGGATAAATTCCGGATTTTTTCGTCACATCTTCATCCTGCATTAAATCTTTGATTTCGGTTTCAAGTTTTTTAGTATCTAGTTTTTTATCTTTAAATTCATTATATAATTCACCCCACTGCACGTTTTTCATTTCTTTGCGATAATTTATGAAAGTTTTTCTGGCCCACTCAATAACATTTTGAAAATATTCCCACAATTCTTCGGCATTTTTGTCGTGCTGATGTTTGGCCATATAGTCTTCAATTTTTCCATCATTTATCCATGAAATTGCAGTTTCTAAATATTCTTGCCGAATTGGCGAACCACTAACTAACCCACCTCCATCATTGGCCAGAAGATAAGCTGCGCAATTTGATTTACTGAATTTTAGTTTTGCATCAGAAAGCCACGGACCAGTATAGACAGCATTTCTAAGTTCTTGGTCAGTCAATTTCTCGCCGGCAATATTAATAATTTTAAACCAATCTAATCGCTCTTTGTCACTGCCTTCGCAAAAATAGATCATGAGTTCATAATTCAGAATCTGTTCTTGTTCTTCTTTGGTTAGATTGTGAAACGCAGCTAGTCTACCGTTGAATTCAACAGAATAATTACCTTCTTTATATTCCGCAATACTAATTGTTCTTTGTTGACCATCAAGCACTTCAAAATTTCCCTGATCAGTTTTGACCCAATACATTACATTAAGTGGAAAACTGTTTTTGATTGTTTCAATCACAGCATCGCGCTGTTTGCCGGTGTATACAAACTCCCGTTGATATTTCGGACGAATATCCAACTTGCCGCCATAAGCCACCACGCCTTCTTCGTGACTGTCCTTATAGCCATTGATAACGTCCCGCACCGAAATTCTTTGTAGTTCAATTTTCATATTATTTTAATTTTTGAAATAATTGTTATCAATAATAAATTGGTTGACTTTTTGACTTATTTTTTCAATAACTTCTAATTTTGGCATTTTTTTATATCCATACATCATTTCTAATAACATTTCATCTGAAAAATAATCAAATCCTTTTTTAAAATATAATTTATTAACATTTTTAAGATTTTTTTTGTCTTTCTTTGAAAAAATATTAATAAATAATAATTCAAATTCTTTAATTACTTTCTCTAAATTATGCTTGATACTTATTGCTAAAAAACGTTTTTTAGACTTAGTGCATTCTTTGCTTAAAATTGCTGCTTTCAATCCCCTTTCTATTGAAGATAAATACATAGAATATTTAGCTAACGAAAAATGCTTTTGCTTGTATGATTCTGCCGAATTATGAAAATCGTCTGAAATTTTGGCTAGCATATAAGGAGTAATCGAAATAGCTAAAGGATCGCATTTTATTAAACAATGTTTATTCTTAACTTGTAGTTTCATAAAATTCCTTATTATTTTTTTATTTTTAATTAAAATATCTAATCAATTTTAAATAGAGATTTAAAATTATCTACTAAATCAATTTTATAAATGAACGCTGTGACAGATAAAATAAGTGCTAATATTGAGATTATTAAAGATGCTAATGAAATTTTTTTCTGATAACCAGTTATATGCTTATTCATTTCTAATTGCAGTCTATTTGAATGGCTTAGCCATAAGCCGCATTTTTTACATTCGGAAACCCCTGGCCCATCTCTTCCATCATAAGTTAAAATTCTCCAATCATGCTTACAATTTAGTTGATCTTTTGACATAGATATTTTTAATTATCGGACAACTATTTTTTCACTTTCTTATTTTTAATTAATATACGTCGAAATAACATTTTTCCATTTATAGTAAAGTCTTTATCTCCATTTTTTCCTGTATATCTATCTAATCCTATTATTTCAAATTGACTAGGATTATGATAATTAAGAAAAGTAATTGGCACACCCATTACTCCATCATAATCCATAGGAATATCAATATATCTATTTACATTAATCCCATTATAATTATCATATTTTAAATATTCTTTAGGGTTATATTTTTTATATAATGTGAGATCTTTGTGACGACTAGCAACATCAAGATTGGTATACCAATTAACACTTCCCATGCTGAAATATTTCACTCCGTTAACAATTTTCTTCCTCGATTCCGTAGGAATATCATAATCCATTGGGACTTGAAACCATTTTGTTCCACCATTATCATATCCAAGCCAAACTTTATTTTCTTTTATCAAAGGAAAAAATTCTTTATAAATCACTGCGCCTTGCTGACCTAATATTAAAAAATTTTTATTATGTTTTACTAATTGATCTACATATTCCCTAAACAATGAAAACGGCGGATTAGTGACAACCATGTCCGCTTGTTTTAACAGCTCTATACTTTCTTGACTTCTAAAATCCCCTTCTCCCTGGAGCGGCGCCCATTCATTATTTTTATTGTCTTTGAGTTGCTGGGCAATATCATTCAAATCAAAAGCTCCGTTATTATCAAGATCACCAACTTCATTAATAATAAATTTGTTAGCAGTTGTTTTTGGGCGGCCCTTTTTTACTGTAAGTGTTTTGTCATCGCCAAATAGGCTAAGTTGAGTGTTGGCAATCGGCGATGGCTTATAGCTGGTAGCCATAAGTTTTTTCAAACCCAAAGCATTGAAATTTGATGCAAAATATTTGAAAAAATTACTTTCAAACGGATCGTCGCAATTACAATAAACCACTTTCCCACGAAACTGGTCTTTATAATGCATGAGTTCCTTTTCAATATCAACCAGCTGAGTGTAAAACTCATCTTTTTTGGCCTTGTTTGCCTTGTGCAAGTTTTTATTCGACGATTTATTTTCCATAATTTTATAAAAACTAATTTTCCTTTAAATAAAGCAATTTTTCTTGATTTTTGAAAATTATCCACAGGGGCTTGAAATAATTATAAGAATATGGTAGTATCTATACATAGACAAGTAAATTCCTTATGCGTGGGGTTCCGGATGGTTCCTCTTAAATAGCGCATAAGGTTTTGTTTTTATGGGAATAATGGACTTTCTTCAACGATTTTCTGCCTTATTAAATTATAATAGCTCTCATCTCCTAATTCTTTTTTCTTATATATCGCCCAGCAAATAAAATCAACCGCCTGCAAGCACTTTTCAGCTTCAGGTGTTTTTATTTTTACACAAATATCAAGTTTATGATTATTCTTAACCTGATTTTCTAAATAATTTTTAAAATTATCATTAAGAAATCTGTTTGTTTCACGCCTAGAAGCTATTAAAATTATTGGCGAATCTAGTGAAATAAGTTTTTTGGTGAATATTCTATCCAATAATATATTAGAAACATAATTATAAAGGACGTGTTTTTCATCTCTGAGTTTGGTATATACTTTCGCCTTATTTAGATGTATGGAAAGAACTGAAATATCTTTTTCATTTAGCATTCCCAATGTTTTTATAATTGTCTTTGGTTTTTCTTTGCAAGCATGCAAAATTCCGACATGCTTTTTAAGCTCCTTCTTGCTTAAATTTCTAGCAACTTTTTTAATTACTTTTTCTACAGGACCTTTATTTTTAACAAATAAAAAAGTAACCACAAAAAATTTTGAAGATTTCTTGTTCGAATCAAATCCTAAGTCTCCACTTTCATCCAAAAATATATATGCCATTTTTTATTTTCCCCAATCCACGTAAAACAATTTCATTATCACGTGGCTGTGCTTTAATTATTTTTTTGAATAATAATCCTTAATCATCAGCCCACCCCGGTTAAATACGATTTGAGCCTATTTTCTAAAAACATAGGCGGAGGCGGGACCTTTGCCTACTTGTTTTATTGACCCGATTTTTTTGAGTTTTTGAAGATGCAACTGAGCTGTCCTCTTGGGACAATTCAGAATATCAACCACATCGTTCACGTTTATTTTTCCAAGCTTATCCAAAAAATCCAAAATTTTCATCTGATCCTTGTCCAGATAGATTTGCGAATTAACATCCGCATCAATTTTCATGGCGGAAAGCGAGATTATTTTGTTTTTGACATTGTCAATTTCCTCTTTGAAACCTTTGGAGAAATATTCCAGCCATAAAGTGAAATCAGTTTTTCTTTCATCATAAGTCTTGCCTATATTGATAGCTTTATAATATCGTTGTCTATCTTTGTTGTAATAATCTTCCAAAGCAAAAAGTTTTCTGAAGTCATAGCCCCGCTTATAGAGAATAAGAGTGGCCAACGCCCTGGCTGTCCTGCCATTGCCATCATTGAATGGATGGATGGCAGCAATTTCCTGATGGGCTATGCCAGCCACAATGATCGGGCTAGTGTCTTTTTTCTTACTATCTTCTATCCAAGAAATAAGATCAGCGCAAAGTTTCGGAACTTTCTTGGCATCCGGGCCTGTATACATAACCTCATTAGGAAAGCCTAAGCGCCTTCTGACGATATAGACCGGACCTTTTCTGTAGTGTCCTGACGATTCCTCATCCAATGTTTTGTCTGTAACTAATTTATGTATTTTAAGCAAAACTTTTTCGGTAATCGCCTGCTTTTTTTTGACGACTTGCTCGATATATTTCAAAGCATTGAGATAATTTTGCACTTCAAAAATTTCTCTCTGGGGAGCATCCACTTTTTTCCGGCCAACTAAAGCTTCAACTTCGTGCATATTGAGCTGGTTGCCTTCAATGGCAGTTGAGCTATGAGTCATCCTGATCAAAGCTTGCCGGCGCAATTTCAGCTCATTTTTAGGAAGAATCTTGGCTCGCTCAATAACTGCCTTGGCCTCAGCCACCGCAGTCAACATTTTTACAATATTGTCAGTAATTTTATATTTTGGATTAAACATATCGATATAGAAAGTATAGCATGTTTTTGATAATCACGCAATAATCGCGCAAAGAATCGCGCAAAGTTTTTTTCGCCCACTTTCGGAATTCTATATTTATTATTTTTTTGAATAATAATCCTTAATCATCAGCCCGCCCCAGTTAAATATCGCTTCGCTATTTAACGGGGTAAACCTTATCTTTTTTTCCAGTCCCTTATTACAAAACCGCCCTTAATTTTTTTAACGGTTATTTTTTGCCGCTCCTTCCACCCCAGTTCCCTAACAACTTCAATAGGCAGAGTTAAACCGATTGAGTGTTTTCCAATTTTTGTTAATTTTCGCACATTTTTTTCGTTTGATTTTTTGTTTGCCATATTTTTTTGTTGCTACTTATAATTCTAATAAAATTTATCGAACCTTTGCGAAAAGATAAACATCATAATATTTCCCGTTTTTGCAGACTTCTTTCCTTAATATTCCCTCCAACTTAAATTTATTCTTCTCCAAAACTCTTGCCGATGCTTTATTCGGGAGATACACCTTTGCTGTAACTCTTTTTAATTTTAATTTGTCAAAACATAGCTTCACCAGCTCTCTTGTGACCTCGGTAATCAAACCTTTGCCCCAATGCTTTTTTGCCAGCCAGTAACCGATCTCCGCCTGATGCCCGTTTCTATGTATTCCGCAACTGCCAGCAACTTCACCTTCAATTTCAATGGCAAGGTTTACCCTGTCCTTCCTTTTTAGGTTAAGTGCTTTTTTCAGAAAAATATTCGCTTCTTTGGATCCGTAAGGATACGGCACTACTGACATATAGCGGCCAATGTCGGGATCATTTATATTTTTTATCAGCACATCCTTATCTGTTTTTTTGTAATTTCTGATTATAAACCGCTTGGTTTTGATCGGCTTGATTTTCGTATATTTATGTTAATTATTTTTTGAATAATAATCCTTAATCATCAGCCCGCCCCCGGTTAAATATCGCTTCGCTATTTAACAGGGTAAATCTTCCTTACATTTTCTTTGTTTGGTTCTTCGTTTGGTTCTTTGTTTTCCTTACGTCTTCCCCTGGATTCAAGCTCTAGCACAACTGCTTCATAGTACGCAGGATGACTTTTTATTTTAGTTTCATCTGCAGCTATTATGATATCCATCAATTCTATACTTGATGCATCATGCACAAGAGCTCTGCGTTTTTGAACATTTTCAGAACTTATAGCACCTGGGCTTGAATGCCTCAAACTAATCAGGGTTTCAACTACCCATTCCTTATTTTCTAAGTATTTTTTACATTTTTCATCTAAAAAAGCTTTCTCTTCAGCTGAAAGTTTATATTTTTTATCACTCGTATTTCTTGTTTCTTCTTGATTAGCTTTTTTTATTTCTGCTTTTCGACCCGATGGAACCGGGAATTGTATTAATTCTCCCATAATTTTATTTTATTAAATAATTTATTTTTTACTTTTAAAATCTCTCACTACCAACGCACCCCCAGTTAAATATCGCTTCACTATTTAACGGGGCAAGCGTACTTCAATTCTACGCCTAAAAATCCCCCTTAGCAAAAGAAAAAGGCTTGGCGACACAATCGTCACCAAGCCTTCGGTTTATTTGTTACGGAAAATCTATAAGACTCTCCACTTTTCCCTTGAGATAATTCAGGCCCTTTTCATCAATGAAGACGTTTGATTCTTTATCAAACATGGCAATCCAATCTTCAGGGTATTTGAAAGCAGCAAGTTTTTCCAGAGCTTCTTTCTCTTCAGGACTGCCCTTTTTGGTTTCCTGATAAGCCAAAAGTGTCTCTTCGACATCTTTGGCTTTATCCAGCATTTTTTTGAGAATAATTTTGAGAAGGCGTTCCCGGTATTTGTCTTTTTCATAAAAACGTACAACTTTGGTATATATGCCCTCCCAATCGTTGAAATCGAATTTGTCTTTGGCTTCTTTTGAAAGTTTGCCTAGATACATGGTACGCGTCCGGCTCACTCCAACTTTGCGTGCAAATTTTTCAAATGGTATTTTATTATCCACTTTAAACCCTCCAATATAGAATTGTTGCCTTCAATGTGATTAGAAATAAAAATTTTTACCCACCTCCTTGTGCTGAATTATCATCTTAAAGAACAACAGCAATATATTACATCTTCTATGACTGTTGTCAAGCCATAAAAAACAGCCCCGAAGGGCTGCTTTTGTAAAAAGTATTCAAATTTCTATAAGCTATTTTTTCGCAATGATTGTTTCTGCTACATTTTTCGGCACTTCGTTGTAGTGTGAAAATTCCATGTAGTAGCTGGCGCGGCCCTGGGTCATGCTTCTCATTTGGGTTGCGTAGCCGAACATGTTGGCCAGTGGCACTTCCGATTCAATTTCTTTGACGCGCGCATTGCCTTCTCCGCGATCATTGATTTCTTTGATCATGCCACGACGAGAATTGATGTCGCCCACCACATCGCCCATAAATTGTTCCGGCGTCGTGACCACCATTTTCATAATCGGTTCAAGGATGACAGGTTCAGCTCTTTTCACTGCTTCTTGCACTGCCAATGATCCGGCAATTTTGAAAGCAGCTTCCGAAGAGTCAACTTCATGGAAAGATCCGTCATAGAGAGTTACTTTCACATCCACCATTGGATAGCCGGCCAAAACTCCGTTTTCCAAAGCTTCTTTGACGCCGACATTGATCGGTTTGATATATTCCTGCGGAATGACACCGCCTTTGATTTCGTCAATAAATTCATAACCCTTGCCTTTTTCTTCCTGCGGCTGCACTTTGAGCCAGCAATGTCCATATTGTCCGCGACCGCCGGATTGACGGATATATTTTCCTTCAGCTTGAGCTTCTTTTTTGATTGTTTCACGATAGGCTACTTGCGGCTGGCCGATGTTGGCTTCAACATTGAATTCCCTTTTCATACGATCGATGATGATGTCCAAATGAAGTTCGCCCATGCCGGAAATGATTGTCTGGCCGCTTTCTTCATCCGTGCGCAGGCGGAGAGTCGGATCTTCACCGGAAAGTTTGCGAAGGGCAGTGCCCATTTTTTCCTGATCAGCTTTGGTCTTCGGTTCAACAGCAATGTCGATCACCGGTTCCGGGAAAACGATATTTTCGAGCTGGATTTGTTTGTTTTCATCGCAAAGAGTGTCGCCTGTTGTTGTGTTTTTGAGTCCGACCAATGCGCCGATTCCTCCGGCTGAAATTTCCTGAATTTCTTCACGATGATTGGCATGCATCTGCAAAATGCGTCCGATTCTTTCTTTTTCTCCGTTAGTAGCATTTATCACATATGAACCAGCTTTCAGCGTTCCTGAATAAACACGGAAAAATGTCAGCTGACCCACGAAAGGATCAGTGGCAACTTTGAAAGCCAGCGCCGCAAAAGGTTCTCCGTCATCAGCTTTTCTTTCAATTTCGCTTCCGTCTTTTGGATCAATGCCTTTGACAGGCGGAATATCAATCGGCGATGGCAGATAGTCAACCACGGCATCCAAAACTAATTGTACTCCTTTGTTGCGAAGAGCAGTTCCGGTCAAGACCGGCACAATTTTAACAGCAATCACAGCTTTTCTAAGTGCGGTTTTGAGTTCTTCAATGGAAATTTCTTCGCCGTTCAAATATTTTTCTGTGAGCGCATCATCAGTCTCGGAAATTTTTTCCACCATTTTTTCGCGCATTTCTTTGGCTTTGTCCAAAAGTTCAGCTGGAATTTCAGCTTCCACGATTTTTTCTCCCATTTGGCCTTCGAAAGTGTAGGCTTTCATTTTGATAAGATCAACAACACCTCTAAATTCACTTCTTTCGCCAATTGGTATTTGAATTGCCACTGCGTTCGGAGTCAGACGATTCCAGATTGAATTCAAAACAAAATTAAAGTCCGCGCCTTCTTTGTCGATCTTATTTACGAAGCACATGCGCGGCACGTGATATTTGTCAGCTTGGCGCCATACTGTTTCAGATTGCGGTTCCACGCCTTCCTTGCCGTCAAAAATTACTACCGCACCATCCAAAACGCGGAGTGATCTTTCCACTTCCACGGTAAAATCCACGTGTCCTGGCGTGTCAATGATGTTGATTTGGTGTTCTTTCCAAAAACAAGTGGTAGCCGCGCTGGTGATGGTGATGCCGCGTTCGCGTTCCTGTTCCATCCAGTCCATCGTTGCTTCGCCTTCATGCACTTCCCCGATTTTGTGGGTAATGCCGGTGTAGAACAAAATACGCTCGGTGGTGGTTGTTTTGCCGCCGTCAATATGAGCGATGATACCAATGTTTCTTAGTTTTGAAATATCCTTAGACATATTTTTTAATTAAAAATTGAAAAATCAAAAATCAAAATGACAGTTGAAAAATAAAAAAATATTTTTAAATTATTAATTTATTTTTACATTCTTATTTGTCATTTTCCATTTTGAGATTTACATTTTACATTTTTATGCGAAGTGGGCAAAGGCTTTGTTGGCTTCAGCCATACGGTGCACATCTTCGCGTTTCTTGATAGAAGATCCGGTTTTGTTGGAAGCATCAATAAGTTCGTCTGCCAATTTTTCTGCCATTTTCTTGCCTTTGCGGCTTCTGACAGCTGCCAAAATCCAGCGGATAGCCAAAGTCTGTCGGCGTTCACCGCTAACTTGGATCGGCACTTGATAGTTGGCGCCTCCTACTCTTTTTGATTTAAGTTCCAAAAGCGGTGAAACATTTTTGATAGCTTGTTCAAAAACATTAAGTCCGCCCTTTTTGGTTCTTTCATGAATAACGTCAAAGCAATCGTAAATGATTTTTTCCGCCACGCTGCGTTTGCCATTTTTCATGACATTGCCAATCAGTCTGCCGACCAGCATATTTCCATATCGCGAATCAGCTTTCCATTGTTTTTTATATATTCTTTTTCGTCTAGCCATTTTTGTCTATGAGCGGAGCGAGTAGCTACAAAAATGAGCATCCCGTCCCAATTCTTAAATTTTACCTTTAAATTATATTAAAACTGAGCCGTAGGCGTTTCCGTGTCTCAATCCAATTCACTACTGCAACTCTTCTTTGGAATTTGGGACTGGGATAGCCATACCTTTATCTATTGTATTATTCTGTTTTCGCTTTCGGTCTCTTGGTGCCGTACATGCTGCGGCTTCTTTTCCTGTTTTCTGTTCCAGCCGTATCCAAAACTCCGCGCACCACGTGATAGCGCACGCCGGAAAGATCCTTCACGCGTCCTCCGCGGATCATAACGATTGAGTGTTCCTGCAGATTATGTCCGATGCCCGGGATATAGGCGGTAACTTCCATGCCGTTGGTCAATTTGACGCGGGCTATTTTCCGAAGAGCTGAGTTTGGTTTTTTCGGCGTTGTGGTTCCGACTTTGGTGCAAACTCCACGCTTAAAAGGACCAACTGTTTTGACCGGCTTATTTTTGAGCGTATTAAAAGTCATGCTCATGGCTGGTGACTTTGTCTTCTTTTTGATTGATTTCCTGTTTTTCTTTACTAACTGATTTATTGTAGGCATATTTACATCAATTTCTAATTTCTAATTTCTAATTTTCCGCCTCGGCTTCGCCTTGGGCGAGACGGGCTAAACAAATTCTAATGACCAAATTTCTAAATGTTTTAAACATTGAAAATTGAAACATTGAAAATTGATTGAAAATTGAGAATTGAAAATTGAAAATTTCCAGTTCTATTATAATTATTTTTTATAAACAAACAATCTTCCGTGCAACTCTCACGGATTTTCAATAAAAACGGCTAATTAGATAGCAAAATCATAATAAACGATATCGGAAAATGTGTCAACCCTGAAATGTTTAGCAAAATTGACAGCAGCCAAGGCTGTGCTAGGCTGAAATCAAAGCTAAGCAATGTTGATTTAACAATTTTTTAAAACCGAAATCTACAATAAAAAAATATATTCTGAGAGGAGATGAGAAAAATGAAGAAGAAAGCTTTGAAATCAGATTTGGGGAATAAATTTTATTCCAAAAATGTTTTTTTACCCATAGACAAGATCAATGTTTTAAGACAACATCGGGAGACTTTTGATTTAGAAGGAATCCGGGATCTGGCTAATCACATCGCCAGCACTTTTCTTATGGAACCGGTCGTTGTCGCTTGCCTCAACGAAAAAAACGCACAGGAATATATCAATCTCTTAAACAAATTTTATAAGACTGACTACGATTTAAAGATGTTGATCAAGTTGACTGGTGGCAACTATGCTGTGCTGATTTCAGGCGAAAGACGTCTTCGTGCTCATCAAGTAATTTGGCTTGGAGGCTGTTCGGAATGTCAGGATCTTTACGGTCAGGAAAAACCTGGGACTTGTTGGAGTCGGCACTTTTCTGGAGAAAAAATCAAAAAAATGATTGAGACGCGTTTGTGCTACAACCTGTCAGCCATCAAGGTGATGGATTTGCAGCTTTCCGGAAACAACTACATTCCACCACCTGAAGATGAAGTGATTAAAACCACTTCACTGCAATATCTGGTTAAAAAAGAACTGAATCCGAGAATAACGATCAAAGAATTTGCCAAAGGCATTGGAAAAAGTTCTGACACTGTCGGCAAATATCTCCAGGTTTATAATCTGCCTCCGGAGATTTATGAGTATTATGACAAAAAAAGCATTCCCTACGGCATCGCTGTTGAGTTGGCTTTTCTCAAAAACAATGGCGAAACCGACTTGGCCTATTGGGCCAACTGGGCCATATCGAAAAGAGTAACTGTTGAAAGGTTTAAAAAAGTAATCAGAGACTATCTTGGAACAAAGGATCAGGGCATTTTGGAAATATTCACAATGAAAGCTCAGGAGATAGAGAGAAAAAGAATTATCAGAAAAACGGTTAATGAAGAAATGGTTGGCAGCATGCATTCTATGATTGTTTATTGGAGAAGAGTTCTTCTTTTGTTTCAGGAAGAAAAATTGGGCAAGGAAGATTCTCCTTTCTCTGAAAAAAGTCCAGCTTCTCTCTATAGAAAACAGATTGATCTAATGAAAACCAGCGTTTTGCCTCATCTCAGAGAGTATTTGCCCAAAAAAGATATGGGCGAGATTGAAAAAACTCTCGATTTGGTTTCTTCTGAGCTAGTAAAAGGCTCGAGAGATAAAAAAACGTCGTTGCCACATCAATGTAGTTTTGATTTACGAACAATTTTAAAGGGCGTTCTGCATTCGCAGACCGCCCTTATTTTTTACTTCTTTTCGCTTCTCCTTTTAAATCTTGCGAAAACCGGATGCTTTTCTTTAAATCCAAGCCCTGGCAAAACGGTTTGAGTTTGCAGCGGCTGAAGATTGAAAGGAACCCGATCCATTTTCATGAGAATTCCCCAGATATAATAGGGGGCTGCCGGAACAACACCATGACAGTACTGCTCTATTGGACAAGCAGAACAAGGATCCGTATACATCCTGGGCCAAGAAATCTTCCCGGAATAAAATTTCTCCGGTTCTCTTAAAACGGTTCCTTCTTTTGCTGAAGAATTTTGAAAATGTCTTGAACACAGATCTCGCGACAAAACCCAGAGAGCAGGATTAATAACTAAATGGCTAATTTTGCTTTTATGAAGAAAGTTCTGAGACCATTTGGTTACTTCATCAACAAAATCTTCTCTCATTCTCACGGCAATCTTGCCATCATAGGATATTGGATGATCTAGATTGATTTCAAATGGCTTTAAATCAGGCAAATTTAAAATTCCTGTTATCCAGAGAATTCTCAAAGCGTGAAAATCAACCGGAATTGGAGTTGGAAAATGAGGAATTAGATTTTTTTCCTGAAGCCAAATTGTTAATAATGAAAATATCTTGCGCCGCATTCCTAAAATCCCGTGTCCGCCATTTCTTTTTTTGTCCTTTAAATTGACTCTGGCAAAAGCTTCTTCAAAGTCCTTGACACCTTTAAAAACTTTCAGGATATTTCCATTCCATTTATCAACCAGAAAATAAGAATTGGTTATCCAGGCCTTGGTATGTTGATCGATTTTGTAAGCAAACGGATTGCCACTGCCGTTTTCTTTTCGTCCATAAACATGACCATTCTGTGCCAGAACCTTGGGTGTTATTTTCAGGAACGCTTTTTGCAAATCAGCTTCTTCTATGCCCTCGTCAACTATATAATTGGGATCAAAATATTCTGGATTTTCATCATACAAAACACATATCCAACGAAAAGGATCTTCGCTGATAATTCCGCCGCGCATAAACAAAGCTGCATAAAAAAGAAAATTGGCATCCCTGGAAAACTTTAATCTGTCTTGTGGCAACACAATGTTTTCAAAGACATCTTTCTGCGCTCTCCATTCTCTATCCAAAATTCGGAATACTTTCAAAGCCTTTTTATTATCAAACATTATATTCATCTTCCTCACCCCTTTCCTTATTCGATTTTTAATTTAACTAAGCTAGCCAGAAAATCCTAGCAGAAGATTAGTTTTTAAGCAAGAAAAAAACTGCCTAAGCAGTTTTTGAGAATTTTTTAGAGTTATAATGCCAAACTGAAAAAGATGTTCAGCATAAAATTCAAGAAAATTCCCAGCGGCTTGGAAAAAATAAAGATAAACAAAAGCAAAAGAATGAAGCCATACTGTTCCAACATTATCATTATTTCAGTTCTAATTGGCAGAAAAGCAAAAAGCAGTTTTGACCCATCGAGCGGCGGAAACGGAATAAGGTTAAAAAAGGCCAAGAGCACATTCCAAAAAATGACAATCATGAGAATGGCAAAAAATATCGATCCAACAGAACCAGAAATAGCTGCGGAAAGCTGTTCCCAAGAAGTTCCGGCAATTCCGGAAATGATGGCCATTTTTACAGCTGTGGAAATAGGAATAATTTTAGCTATAATTGCAGAAATTAGGGCAATGGCAATGTTTGCCCCCGGTCCACCGAAAGCAACTGCAACCGGACCCCATTTTTGATTTTTGAGATTGTAAGGATTGTATGGAACCGGTTTCGCCCATCCGAAGGCGAATCCTGTTGAGATAAACATCGCGAAAGGAACAATAATTGAACCCCAAATGTCAATATGTTTAATTGGATTGAAATTCAGTCGGCCGGCATATTTGGCCGTCGGATCGCCGAGCCAAAGCGCCACGAAACCATGCGCCACTTCATGGATGATAATGGTGTATATCAAAATTGCGATATAAAAACCAATAAGAATGATTGAGTTCAGATCCATAAAATTTTACCGATACGAAACTACAAATTAAATACGAATCTACGAAATTTCGGATGTGCGCTTTTGTAGCGCGCTTTCGGATACTCTTGCCAAAGTACAATATATATAGTACAATGAAATTCGTAATTAATCAACATTTATACATTACATAAATATATGAGTAGAACATGCAGCGTCTGCGGCCGCGGAACAACTTCTGGAAATTCCCGAAGCCATTCAAACATCGCTTCCAAAAGAAAATTTTCCATCAATCTTCAGAGCAAAAAAGTTAAGGGCAAGAAAGTCAAGGTTTGCTCAAAGTGCCTGAAAACGGAAAATAAATAATTGCATTCCTTTAAAAAATCCCCTGCTAAACCAGCGGGGATTTTTTGTTTCCATAAAAGCTTTGAAAGAATTTTTACTTTCTTTGCATCATTCCCACGACAAAAATCAAATACAGTCCGGCCAAACCGACCAAATCATAAACTATTCTGGATACAATCGACATGCTGCCGAAAATTGCAGCCACAAGATCAAAGCTAAACAACCCCACCAGCCCCCAGTTGATGGCGCCAACGATAACAAGCACTAAGGCAACCCAGTCAAGTATTGTTAATTGTTTCATAAAAACCCACCTCCTCGCATTTTATCAAAATCTAAGATTTTGCTAAAAAATGCAGAGTCCCGTAAAATTCTCTTTTGAATCTTTATCTTACGACTAGCTAAGCCGTCAGGCGATTCCAAGCGCAATTTATTTGCTACATAAATCGTATTCGGAATTTGTACGGGGCTGCATCATTAAATATTATAGCTACTATTACTACAACGAAGCGAGTTATTTATGACAATTTTCATTTATATAACAGAAAAATCAAAACAAACGGCCGGAAGAATTTTCAAATACCATTTTCCGATAGACATCCCGCGTAGTCGCGACATCCCGCTGGCAATATTCGCAGATTTCTTTGTCTTTGCCTTTCCGATGAAACTCCGCCACTTGCGATCCGTCAATTCCGTCTTTGGGCGAAGGAATGCTAAGTGCCAAAGCCAGATATTCCAATCCCACTCCGCTGTTTGCCCATTTCATCCACTCTTTCATTGTGTCGAAAATCGGATAATTCCTATACCTAGCAAAGCTGATTTCGTAGGCAGGTTTGACTCCTAAAATAATGGAACGCTGATAGATGAAGCGCAAATCGAAATCCATCACATTGTGACCCACGAAAAGCAAACCGTAGTCCGGATATTGTGGATTGCGCGGCGTGATGCTGAGCGCCTGAACCAAATCCCAAAATTCTTGCAATGTTTTTTTCTCATTATTTTCATTGTAAAAAAATTGGACCGGATCGTCATCGACGGCATAGCCGATGCAAAGAATCTGGCCATAGGCTCCGTCAAAACTGGTCTTGGCCAAAAATTCATCGAATTTTTCCTGATCAAATTCATCATGCTTCTTGTCAAAAAGCATTTTCAAAGTTTCTGTCTTGCTTTCTTCGGCTGGCAAAGTTTCAATGTCTAAAAATAGTTTGTGCATTTACCCTGTTAAATTCAACTCTGTTGAAATTTTGCTTTGGCAAAATTATTTAACAGGGTGAATTTTAAATTATATCTTATAATTACATTATAACACCAAACAAAAACCGCTTCTAGCTTGAAGTGGTTTTTAGAGTTTTTGAAGTTGATTTTTTATTCTTTCGTATTCCGGAATAGTTTCCGAAACCAGATTCCAAAAACGTTTGGAATGATTAAATTCCTTGAGATGGCAAAGTTCGTGTACAATGATGTAATCAGCGTGGCGCGAAGGGAGCAATATGATTTTGTAGTTGAAATTTAAATTACCTTTCGAACTGCAACTGCCCCAGCGGGTTTTTTGATTGCGGATCGCCACGCTGTTGTATTCAAATCCATAAAATTCACTATATTTTTCCAAACGCCTGGTCACAAAATCCCGGGCATACTCCTTGAGACGCAAATATTCATCCCGATTGTAGCGAGAAAACAGACTTTTGCGGCCGATTTTCTTCATAGCTTTCATTTTGTCCAAAACCCACTGGGAATTTTGCTGGATAAATTTTTCTGCATCCCAAAAACTCATGCGCCACGGCAATGTTACCATGCAGTTTCCATCGCAAGAAATGGCAATTTTGAGCCTCTTTGCCTTCCTGTGCTTGCGCACGCTATATTCAATTCTCTCATTTTTGAGAGTGATTTTTTTAGTCACTGTCATACGTTGACAAAAATCAATTATATTGCCTACTTTGAAAAAAATCATACTATTCTTTGATCAAAGCATTATACTTTTTAACATTCTCGTTGTAAAGCGCGACATTGTTGTTGTATTTTTCCAGATCTCTTTTGTATTCTTCAAGAAAATTATTGTATTTTTCAACAACTGCGTTATATTTTTCAATATTTCCATCTTTTTTGTATTTTTTTAGATCATCCTTCATATTTTCCAGGTCTTCTACCTCTTCATTGATTACACTTTTAAATGAACTAGTCTTGGATGAAAGAGTTTGCATGTCTTTTTTAAGCTGTAAGATCTGATCTGCAATTTTCTGCGTCTGAATTATCCCTAAATACTCTTTTCCTTCTTTGGGCAAAATTATTTTTACCTGCTCCAATTCCTTTATTTTTATTGTTTGCGTCGAGATAGAATCATAATCAGCAATCTGCTTAACTTCCGCCACCTTGCCACTTCCCAAATCAAAATCCGGAATAATTCCAATTTTGTTCCCGGTATTTGTTGTTTCGACAAAGCAATACCCGCTGTCATAATTTGAATAATTTTGCGGACATTCAACCGCAGCTGCCATATGTTTTTCTTGTTCGAATTCAAAAAGTGCGACACCATAACCCATTTTATCTAATAATGCATATGCCAGAAGACTTTTGTCGCTGCAGACTCCCTTTTGTTCCCATAAAACTTCGTAGGGATAGAGCAACTCTTCTTTACCTATTTCCTGCAAAATATTAGCGGCCTTGGCATCATCATATGGGATCGTTTGAACAAAACTTATTGCGAGTTCCACAATCTGATCATCGTTGAGATTATTCTTTTTTCCAAGTTCCTCTATTTGATTTGCCAGCTCCGCCATTGTTGCGTCAGTCGGATCGCTTTTTAAAAACATCGCATAATATTCTTCTTCCCAATTTGTCGGCAATTCTCCCAAATATGAATATTCTTTAGGTTTGGATTTATAGTATTCATAAACCGATTTATATAGCGTTTTTTCTAGGCTATATTTTTTTCCTTTATATTCCCATTCGAATTTTTTTATGACCGGCTGGCTGAGTTCCGGAAAAGGAATGAGTTTTTGCTTGGCATTTTGTACAGTTTGTTCGATTCCTGGTGCAATTTGAGCAAAATTATGAATACCCTTTTTTTCGGAAATATACCAAAGCAAGCCCGCAACAATTGCCAGTTCGACGAAAACAATAATTGATTTTTTCAGAAAATTTTTAAGCATTTATCTATGATAATTTTTGTATCTTATAATAATTACTTTCGATTTCGTCTCTATCTTTTTTTATTTTAAGATCATTAAATAATTTTTTCTTAAGTAAGGTTGGCAAAACTGTTTTTTTTGAAAACTCATCGTAATTAACCCAATAAAATTCTAAATGTTTTTCAAGAGCGCGAATATTTTGCTTATTGATTTTTACTCGAAACACAAAATTAACTTCGTGGATGACATCTTTTTTATCTTTAAAAACATTTTCTAATACGCCAATGGGTTTACAATTTTTTATTTCTGCTCCAATTTCTTCCTTAATTTCTCTTTTCAGGGCATCTTCTGCAAATTCACCAAATTCAATATGCCCTCCTGGAAAAAAATAATAATCCCTATCTTTCCTTTTGCAAAGCAAGATTTTTCCTTTTTGAAAAATGAAACCTCTAGCAATAAATTCTACATTTTTTTTCATATATTTTTTATAAATTGTTTTAATGTCGGGGTATGGAGAGTTGAACTCCAGCTACAAGACCCCCAGCCTTGCGTACTACCGTTATACTATACCCCGATTTTTGTTTCTAACGAGATATGCCCCGATATAATTCAAGCATAACAGAACTTAGGCAATAAAAAAAGCAGAATTTTATTTTCAAAATCCTGCTATTTTTGTTTGCAAACATGAAAGATCATATTTGCCAAGTTGTGTGAGGAACAAAATATGGTCCCTTCTCACTACGCTTTTTTGGAGAATTATTTTTAATTTCTCCCTTGCCGGCTTCAATCTGTGCCGGCAAAACTCCACGACAAATGTCACAAGTGTTAGGATTGACGCAAAAATGATCGCTTAAACTTTTTTCGTTACTCATTTCTTCCCCCTTTTAAAATCTAAGTTAAATGCAATATGGATAAAATAATTACCCCTTCAATTTTCTTTATTTCTTCAGTGATTTTTTTAAAATCACCTTCAGCTTCTACTAAATAACCTTTTATTTCGCTGCTTATTACAGACAACCCCTCTATGGATTTAATTCCTTCAGCGATTTTCGTTTTATTATCCTTAATGCCTAATGAAAGTCTAACTGCCATAATACATTCACCCCCTTATTGTTTTTAAAGGACCAATAAAAAATCCCGACTTGCGCCGGGCTTCCAATGCGAAACTTTTAAATATTTCATGCATTATTACCCAGCCAATAAAACTTCTTGTTAAAGAAGAAAAACCAAAACAGGTTTATAAATTTTTTGGCTGAATAATTTTTCATATGTGAATTTTATCAAAATTCATTTTTTCTGTCAAAAAAGCCCCAATTGCTCAGGGCTTAAATAAAATCAGAAAAAATCTATTCCAAGATTCCATCTAAGTTAACATCATACAAAATTTTATCCTGAACAAGATTATAGCTAATAATTTCTTTTTTATCAAACCAGTGATTAATTTCCATTTCAGCTTCTTCAGGAGATCCAGAAGCATGAACTAAATTCCTAACAAAACGATTATCTGAATCACTCATTTCATAAGAATCCAAAACATAGTCTCCACGAATTGTCCCCGGATCTGAAGTAAGAGGTTCTGTTCCTCCGGTAATTTTTCTGACTATTTTTACTGCATGTGCTCCTTGCCATACCATAGCTACAACAGGTCCAGCAGTCATAAATTTTCGACCGTTTTCCAGGATTTTAGCTGTAATTTCCAATGGATCCATTGATGGAGGAGTTAAACCCTTAGCTTGATAACCTTTTATTGTTTTTTCTCCAGTTACTCTGCGCCAATTAGGATCTAATGTATAATGTTTTTCAATAAAATCTCCATCCGGAATAAGCATTTTAACAGCTATCAGTTTTAATCCTAATTGTTCATATCTTTTAATGATTTCTCCGATTAATCCTCTTTGTACTCCATCTGGCTTAATAACTGTCAGTGTTCTCTCATGTTTAAAATGTTTTTCCATAAAAGTTAAGCTTAGTTTATTACTGAAATTAAATTTAGCACATAAAAAATCAATTGGCAACCCGAGTGCATTTGTCATTTGGATTTTGACATTTATAAACGACATCCCCCATTTCATCGGTTCTTAAAATATTTACTTTATTTCTAAGCAGTCTGTCCAAAACTTCCTGATTGGGATGGCCATAGGAATTTTTACCCACAGAAATAACAGCGTCAGCCGGATTTGTTGCTGATAAAAAATCATCGCCGGTTGAATATTTGGAGCCATGATGGGCGACTTTGAGCACATCGGATTTTATATCCACTCTGGAATTTATAAGCTCTGTTTCTTTGGCGCTTGGCAAATCCCCGGTCAGAAGAAAAGAATTTTCGCCATAAACTAACTCAATAGCAACACTGTTGTCATTACTGGCTTCATCAACGGCTTCCGGAAGTGAAGTTAAAGGAAATAAAACATTCGCCACTGTTCCGCCGGGAAATTTAACTGTCGCATCTTTTTTGGCATCCACTTTTTCCAAACCTTTTTGGCTAATCACCTCTTTGAGTTTTTGATAAACTTCCGAATCGCTTTCGGCATTGGTTTTCAGAATTTTTTCAACTCTATATGTTCCAAGAACATCAATGAGTCCCCCAATATGATCTTGATCGGGATGGGTAGCGACAACAATTTCAATCTTCCGGTCCCAAAACGGAATATATTTTCCAAGCTCCTGCAAAAGCAATCCCCCGTCTTTCCCGCCATCAATCAACATTTGATTTTGCCCTTCGGAAATCAAAATAGCGTCGCCCTGTCCGACATTCAGAAAATAGACGTTTAAATTATTTTTCCGAGCAGAAAAAACAATACTAAAAATAATTGCGGTTAATATTGCAAATAATATTAAGATTGAATAGATTAGTTTGCGATTTGTCATAAAAGTAAAATGACAAATGACGAATTCCCAATGACAAATCAAATCCAAATGACTAAATGTCAAATTTGAGCTTAGGATTTTGACATTGATTTGTCATTAGTCATTGTAAATTTGACATTATGAAAATTTTTTATAAATAACATAATTCCAAATAAAATTATATAATATAATGTTACCCACCATCCACTAAACTTTTCTATTTCGATGCTTGCCCAAGGAAAGCCAGCCAAAATATGCACTGTTTTTATCACATAAGTCAGCGGCACGAAAGCCAGCCAGGCCAAAACCAACGACAAAGGCGGAAAAATAAGCCCGGCCAATGAAACCAGAAAAACCAAAAGCATAGCGAGCGGAACTATCGGCAAAATCAAAACATTGGCCAAAAGTGAAATCAGCGAGGCTATGTGGAAATTATACGCTATAATTGGCAGCACAAAAACCTGCGCACTGAGCGACAATGCAATTATCTCTGAAATTCCCAGTGCCTGGTTCTTTTTGATAAAACTTTTTTCCCAAATTGGTGAAATCAACACAATCCCCAGTGTAGCCAAAAAAGAAAGTTGGAATCCCACATCCCACCTAAGCAGCAATGGATTAATCAGTAGCATTACGGCACCCGCAAAAATTATGGCATTTTCGCTGTTAGCTAAGCGCCCATTTTTCATCGCCCAAAGTAAAAGCGTTCCCATAACTCCTGCCCGCACAGCTGAAGACGGCAGCCCAATCATAATTACGAACAAAACTATGCCGAAAATCGCAAACCAAACCGCTCTTTTGCGCCAGAGTCCGATCCAGATTCCGATAAGAATTAAATATTCCGCAATGATTGTGACGTTATAGCCCGAAACTGCCACGATGTGAGTCATGCCGGTTTTGGAAAAATCATTTTGGATTTCTTTAGGAAGTTGACTGCTCCCGCCGAATAAAATTCCGTCCGCCAAGGCTCTCTCCGGCTCGGGAACGACTTTGCGTACATTCTCTTGCAATAAATTTCTGACAAGAAAAATTTTATTTAAGAAAAAATTGCCTTTGTTTTCTCCAATCTTATTTACCCCGTTAAATTGCGAAGCACTTCGGCTTGCCGAAGATTTAACGGGGTCGCATTGATACAAAACTCCGTCTTTCGCCATATACATTTGATAGTTAAAATCAGCATTTTTATTTTCTATTGATTTTAAAGTGCACTCTACATTAAGCAAATCGCCATATTCATATTCCGGATATTTCGGAATTTGCACCAGCAATTTTATTTTTTCCGCCGTTGTTTTTACGATTAAATTTTGTCCAAAAGCGTTGGGCGAACTCTTGAGTACCAATGCTTCGCCCCGGAAATTCTGTCCGTTCAATTTTAAATTTTGGCTTTCAACTATTCTGTTTTGTGTCAGCCACGCGCCAAAAACAAAAATTATAATCGTCAATGAAATTAAAAATATATTTTTGTTTTTATAAAAAACAGCTGCCATGATTATGTCAGCAACAATAAGCAGCCAATAAATCGTTTGATTTATTTCCCAAAATGACCGCACAAAAACTCCGGCGATAAATGCTAAAAGGATAACAAAAAAGACGCGTGATTTGCTCATGCCCAGTAGTAGAAATTCAAATGGGCGTAGCCCAAAAAATATTTACTAAAACAAATTACTGATTATAAAAATTTTTTATGCCTCAATAAAAATAGTGATGTTATATATTTTTGAATTTTCACTACTGGGCATGTATCTATTATAACAGATATAAAGAAAGGGTTGGCGAAAACATATCGCCAACCCTTTTTCTCAGTAGCAAACGAAGGGTTTTTTCATTTTTTCCAATCTTCCTATAAATCCTTGCTCACTTATGGAGCCTAATCCCATTTTACTAACAGACGCAATAATTGCATCTATTATGGTTTGCTTCAAAAGTTCCGGGTCTTCTTTTTCCCCATCAATGCGTTTTACCATTATTTTGAAACTCGGTTGATTTTTGCGTATGTATATGTCAACATACCGCCCTTCTAACACATATGTTAAGAAACTTAATCCTGGCTGAAGTTTAATTTGAATTTTTGAAAGCCTCAAAATTACTTTGGCCAAATTGCTTTCTAGGCTAACATTCAGTCTAATCTTAATATTTCTTAAAACTTGTCCTTCCTCTGAAATGCCAGCTCCAGCAATTTTTTTTCTCTCGTCCATGCCATCGCTTCTAGCGCCACTTCGAACTGCATATATCTCCATTTTATAATCCCCCTTTCAATTATTATAATATATCGATTATTTTTGTTTTGGCGGTTTTACCGCCAATTATTTTTAACGAACTTTTCGGCATATTAAAATATTTTGCCAATACTTTTATTAGCATATCATTAGCCTTATTGTCAACCGGTGGAGCTGTAACCCAAACTTCGTATTCATTTTCAGAATTTTTTACGATTTTGTTTTGCGAAGTTTTGGGATGAATTTTAACGTAAATCCGCATAAATTTAATTGTTTTCCCTAATTCCAGTTTTGGGAAAATATTTTTCAATATCTTTTTTTATTTTTTTAAGATCCAAGGTTCTGCCTTTGGTTTTCTTTTTAAGCTTGGGATCTAAAATAATTTTTTCCCGATATTCCTGAAGATAATAGGCCCGTGCGCCCTTGATCCATTTGGCAATTTCCAGAAAATCTTTTTCTTCATGGATTCCAGGCACAACTGTCGTCCTGAATTCATAAGGCACGCCCGAATTCATGATCAGGCCAACGCTGAGCTTGATTCTTTTTTTGTCACCTTTAACACCCGTAGCCTTGTCATATTTTTTAATCTGATGTTTGATGTCCATCGCTACAAAATCCAAGAGCTTTTGGTCTAAAAGTTTTTTGAGCACATCCGGCCGCGTTCCATTGGTGTCTAATTTTACCAGATAACCCAGGTTCTTTATTTTTTGAATAAATTCAATGATATCCGGCTGGACTGTTGGCTCGCCGCCGGTAATGCAAACGCCCTCCAGTTTGCCTTTGCGTTTCTCAAGATGAGCAAAAAACTCTTTTTCCATTTTCTGGCTATATTCGACTCCCAAAGCTCCGCGCTTAACCAATTCCGGATTATGGCAAAACGGGCAGCGAAAACTGCAACCTACCGTAAAAACAGTGGTTGCAATAGCACCCGGATAATCAATAAGGGTTAATTTTTGGAAACCACCGATGCGCATGCGCTTAAATTTAAAATTGAAAATTTATGTGAAAAATTCGGGGCAACCCGAATTTACATTCAAGTTGCCCCTCTATCTTTTTCTATGTCTATTTTAATTATTTTTTCTTTTTGCTAGCGCCTACAGGTACGGGAACAAATGTTCTCCTGTCTTTGAATTCGGCTTGCTTACCTTTGTTCCATTGTTCAACCGGTCGAATATAACCAACCACCCGTGAATATACTTCGGTTTTCTGCTCTACCACGCATTTCGGACAAACATGCTGTTCGCCTGCCAGATAGCCATGCACCGGACAAATGCTGAATGTCGGCGAAAGCGTGAAATATGGCAAAGCATAATTTTCGGCAATTTTCCTGACCAGATTCTTCACCATATTTATATCCCAAATTCTTTCTCCTAAGAATCCGTGCAAAACTGTGCCACCCGTGTATTTGGTCTGCAAACTTTCCTGCAAATCCAAAGCTTCAAAAATATCTTCAGTGAAATAGACCGGCAATTGGGAAGAATTCGTATAATATGGTTCAGCGCTTTCAATTTTAACAGCTTTATCATTGGCGAAAACAATGTTAGGATATTTTATTTTATCCATGCGCGCCAAACGATAGGAAGTGCCTTCAGCCGGAGTGGCTTCCAGATTATACAGATTACCAGTTTCTTCCTGATAACTGACAATCCTTTCGCGCATATGCACCAAAACTTCTTCCGCCAATTTCTGCCCTTCTTTAGTGGTTACATCTTTTCCAATTAAGTTCGTAAGCGCTTCATTCATGCCAACGAGCCCTATGGTAGAAAAATGGTTAGCCCAATATTGTCCACGCCGCATCTTGATCGCATCCAAATAAAACTTGGTATATGGATAAAGACCCTGCTCTGTGAGATTCTCAACTAACTTTCTTTTGGTTTCCAGGCTAGTTTTAGCCAGATCCATTAAGTTATCAAGTTTTTTAAAAAACTCCTGTTTGTTTTTTGAAACAAATCCAAGTCTTGGCATGTTGATTGTGACTACTCCGACTGAACCAGTTAGCGGATTGGCACCGAAAAGTCCGCCGCCACGTTTGTGCAGTTCTCGGTTGTCCAATCTCAAACGGCAGCACATCGATCGCGCATCGTCCGGATCCATATCGGAGTTTACGAAATTCGCAAAATACGGAATACCATATTTAGCGGTCATTTCCCAAATAGCATCAAACCTGCTGTCATTCCAATCGAAATTTTTGGCAATGTTATAGGTTGGAATCGGAAAAGTAAAAATTCGGCCGTTAGCGTCGCCTTCCGTCATAACTTCAGCAAAAGCCCGGTTAATCATATTCATTTCTTCTTGAAAATCAGCGTATGTTTCTTTTTGCGGAACTCCTCCGATAATAGCAGCTTCCTTGGCTAGCGTTTTTGGCGGCGTAATATCCAAAGTTATGTTAGAAAAAGGAGTTTGAAAACCGACTCGAGTCGAGACATTCATGTTAAAAACAAAAGACTGAATCTCCTGCTTGACTTGGGCATATGACAGCTTGTCATGGCGCACAAAAGGAGCCAGCAGTGTGTCAAAGTTGGAAAAAGCTTGAGCGCCAGCGACTTCGCCCTGAAGAGTATAAATAAAATTTACCATTTGGCCCAAAATAGATCCGAGATGCTTGGCTGGCTTGCAGGCAACCTTGCCCGACACACCGGTAAAACCGCGACGGATCAAATCTTGTAAATCCCAGCCACAGCAATAGGCTGCAATAAGTTGCAAATCATGAATATGAAAATCACCGCCTTCATGCGCCTCGCGGATTTCCTTGGTATAAACCCGATTCATCCAATATTTAGAACTCACGATTGAAGCAATGTAGTTATTAAGTCCCTGCAAAGAATAGGCCATGTTGGCATTTTCCTTAACTTTCCAATCTATTTCCTGAATATATTTGTCCACCAAGCTTACGGCTTCATCCAAAGATTCTTCGGTTTCGCGAATTTTCCTGTGTTGTTCACGATACAGAATGTAGGCTTTGGCGGTTTCTTCAAAATCAAGCACCATCAAAACCCTTTCAATCACATCCTGGACTTGTTCCACGCTGGGGATTTCTCCTTTTTTGTAATTTTTATTCAAAAGCTGCAAAACTTTTTCGGTAACTTTTCCGGCATCTTTTACACTGCCTTCGCCTGTAGCCGCAAAAGCTTTGCTGATGGCGATTAATATTTTCTTTTTATCAAAAGGTGCAACATTGCCGCTGCGTTTTACTATTTTTCGAATTAGGTTCTTAATTTTTTTAGCCTTTGGCTTCTCTTCTTTCGTCTGCGCCTTCTTCTTGCTTATTACCTTCTTTACCCTATTAAATTGCTTCGCACCGACTTTGTCGGATTTAATAGGGTGAATGTTTTTTTGTTTTTTCATATCTTTTTTAATTAACCCCTTTTTCTTTAGTTTGATTATCTTCCTTTCCCCCGAAAATTAAAATTTATTATTTTTTGGTTCTTTAACTGTTTCTTATCACTCTTGAACAGACATTTTTTCCATTTCCTTCCGGAAACTGTCCGCGCTTTTGAATGATTTGTAAACGCTGGCAAAGCGGAGATAGCCTACGTCATCGATTTCTTTAAGTTTTTCCAAAACTATCTTGCCAATATCTTTGCTAGTTATCTCAATCACTTCTTTAGAATGAATTTCGTATTCTATATCCCCGATAAGCTTATTGACTTTTTCTTCGCTAACCGGTCTTTTTTCCAGAGCCTTGTGGATTCCAATTTCAATTTTCTGGCGATCATAGTCTTGTCGGCTGCCATCGCGTTTTATTACTGTAAGTTTCATTATTTCCATTTCTTCATAGGTGCTGAAACGTGCCTGGCATTTTTCACATTCTCTGCGACGACGGATGGCTTTTCCGTCATTGGTATCGCGCGAATCAACAACTTTTGTTTCGTTGTGTCCGCAAAATGGGCAAATCATACAAATAGCTTTTAGCTTTACTAGCTCCTTAGCTTAGTTAGCTTCTGATTATTTTTTATAAGCACTTGACAATATTACAATTTTAATATCCCAAATTTCATTTTTTCAATTAAAACCACTATATATTGTGTATGTATATACTATTATACCACAAGTCAAATATTTGCCAAGAGTCCATTTTTAGGGCACTTTATAAGTTATCCACAGGCCATAAAAATAAAAACAGGGTCTCCCCTGTTTTCATTATTAAAATCAAAATACTAAATTTATTTTTCCATCTTTCTCCGAATAAAAGCCGGGATTTCCAGTTCATCTTCTTTATCATCATCCTTGGAGCTGGAAGAAAAACTGGCTGGACGCGGCTGAATTTTTTCTTCAATAATCATTTTTGGCTCAAAAAGCTTTTTAACCGGAAAAGTTACCCTATCTTCAATTTCGTCTTTCTTTTTATCATCTCTTTCCTTGCCATGATTTTCAAGGCTTTTATTGGCAGCGGAAAACTTATTCAATAAAGAAACTCCTTCTTTGGAAGCTTGTTCGATGTCAAAGCCGGTTGCTACCACAGTTATAACTATTTCTCCTTTTTTAACCTGGTCATCAATCACTGCTCCAAAAATAACTTTTGCATTCGGATCAATGCTTTCCGTGATAATATTGGCGGCTTCATTTATTTCCAACATTCCCAGATCACTGGAACCGGAAATATTAAAGAGAACGCCCTTGGCTCCGTCAATAGAAAGTTCCAGAAGCGGACTATTGATGGCAGTGCGAGCTGCTTCAGAGGCCCGATTGTCGCCGCTGGCAACACCGATTCCCATCAAAGCGCTGCCGGAATCCTGCATAATCGCCCGTACATCGGCAAAGTCAACATTAACAATTCCCGGTTTGGTGATGAGATCGGAAATTCCCTGAACTCCTTGTCTTAGAACATCGTCGACAATGCGGAATGCATTTATGAGTGTTGTTTTTCGATCGATGATTGAAAGAAGCTTATCGTTTGGAATTGTAATCAAGGTGTCAACTCTGTCTTTTAGGTTTTGCAGACCTTCTTCGCCTAACATTCTTCTCTGTGCTCCTTCAAAAGAAAAAGGCTTTGTAACAACAGCCACAGTCAAGGCGCCAAGTTCTTTGGCGGTTTCAGCTACAACCGGAGCAGCTCCGGTTCCTGTTCCGCCACCCAATCCGCAAGTTACAAAAACCATATCAGCGCCCTTAAGGACTTCTTGGATCTCGTCCCTATTTTCTTCCGCAGCTTGTCTTCCAATTTCCGGATTCATGCCGGCGCCCAATCCCTTGGTTAAATTTTTTCCAATGTGAACTTTTTCGGAAGCTTTGGAATGATGCAGGGCTTGTGCATCCGTGTTGATTGCCACAAACTCCACTCCTTTTATTTTAGAATCAATCATGCGGCTGATTGCGTTGTTTCCGGATCCGCCGACACCGACAACTTTGATTCTTGCAAATGTTTCTATTTCGGGCTTGATTTCTGCCATATTTTTTCAGCGACCATTGTTTTTTAAACTATGATCAAATATATAAATTAGTTCTTTCTGAAATTACAACCCTTGTGTTTTTATTTTAGTTTTATATTCAGCACAGGAAAATTTTTTAATTCCTACCTAAATAGTATATTTTTAATTTAAATGCCATGTTTTCCAGTACTTTAATCTATCATAACTTAAGCTTTTGTGTCAACCTGGCAAATTCAGCCTTTGAAATATATGTTTTACGGCAGGAATTTTTTAAGCCAACCACTCATTTTATTTACTGTTTTTCCAGCAGGACGTGCTAAAGATTCAAAAGATTTTAAACCCATAAACCCGTCATTTTGTGAAGAATGTTTTTCTTGTTCCCACAAAACAAGTCCGGCAACAGTGGCAAAGGAAGGATCGTCAAATTTGTCCAGGATTCCCTTGAAGCCTGTCGGAAAACCAATTTGCACCGGCAAGCCCAAAATTTCTTTGGCTATTTCGGCAATATGCACAAGCTTTGCTCCTCCGCCTACTAAAACTGCGCCCGACGGAAGCAAATTAGCCTTGCCAATTTTTTTCAGTTCTTCTTGCACCAAAGAAAATATTTCTTCCAGTCTGGCTTCGATAATTTCTGCCACATGATAGCGGGAAATAATACCTTCTTCTTTGGAGTCTATTTGAGCAAGATCAATTCCATCTTTTTTGTTAACTTCTCTCGAAAGAGCACTTCCATATTCCAATTTTATTTTTTCTGCCACATCAATGGATGTTCTGAGTCCGATAGCAATATCATTTGTCACATGCCCGGCACCAACAGGCAAAATTGCCGTATAAACAAGATCTCCTTCTTCATAGACTGCTATGGATGTCGTTCCCCCGCCAATATTAACCAGAACTACGCCTAGTTCTTTTTGTTTTTTACTTAAAACTGATTTAGCCGCTGCCAAAGGTTCCAAAACCAAATCATCAATTTCCACGTTTGCTTGATACATGCACTTGCTGATATTTTTTATGTTTGTGCTGGAACTTTCAATAAGCAATGTATCCGCTTCCAAACGCACGCCTTTCATTTCTAACGGATCTTTAATATTGTCTTTGTCATCCAATCTGTATTTGCGGGCAACTACATGCACAATTTCCTTATTCATAGGCAAAGGAACATTTTGAGCTTCGGCAATAGCCCTGTTGACATCATCTTCTGTAACTTCTCCATCTGCCCGACCGACAGCCACCACTCCTTTTGAGTCCTGAAAATCAATATCGCCGCCCCCAATATTCAATATTGCGCTTTTAATATTTATTCCTGACATTTTTTCTGCCAACTCCAGTGAATCATTGATTGATTTGGTAACATCTTCCACATCAATAATAACCCCTCGTCTGATTCCAAACGAAGGCGCTGATCCGACACCAATCACGCGTAATTCATTTTCTCCACGAATCTGCTGCGCAACAACAGTGCGCACGCCTGAAGATCCAATATCAATTCCGACAATAATGTCCCCGCTATTTTTTGACATATCCAGAAAAAATTTTAATTTATATTTTAACTTAAGCTTCCCTTTTTATTTTTTTAATCTTAATTTTCATCAACAGACATAAACCCAAACCAAACACATATCGTATGCTGGTTGTTTTTGTCTTTTTTTTGATTTTTATTCTTGATTTTTTGAATATCCTTTCAATTTATTATACAAAAATTTGCCTATAAATGCAAAAACTCAAGAAAATCAAAAAAAGCAGAGAATTATGATGAAATCACGTGCGTATGGATAGAAAATTATGATACCCACCATTATTGCCACCACTGAAGAAATCAAGACAGCTGAAGCCATAAGATCCTTAATTAGTCGCGCATACGGATGAATTCTGGGTTTTAATATGTCGACTATTCTTTCCATAACTGTGTTTATGAGTTCCGCTACCAACACCCACATAATCATCAAAATGAGCAGAATTGCTTCCCAGTTCTTTACTTTAAAGAAGAATATCAGGAAGATGACAAAAATTGCAATCAGCATCTCGATGCGAAAATTTTTTTCATGGGAAATGGCATATTTGATGCCATCCAATGCGTGCTGCAAACTTTTTTTAAAACGGCCTATTTCTTTTTCCATATTTTTATTTTTTTATTTTTTCTATTTTGCAAACATTTTTAAAAAGTGAACTAGGTTTCTGTCTTATTTGCAACTTGATCCTGCAAAAAGAACATTTTTTCACCATGTGAAAATCCCAAGAGATGCAAAAGGCCATGCGAAAAAACTTTGGCCAATTCTTTTTCAAAATTTAAACCCTCCTTTTTAGCATATTCATTGATATCATTATAACACAAAATGAGTTCGCCTAAAAATATTTCCGGCTGATTATTGGCATTGATTTCATTTTCCAAATCTTCCGTTGATTTATATTCCGGAAAAGACAGAATGTCGGTCACACTGTCATATTGCCGATAATTCTTGTTGATTTTCCTGATTTCTGCAGGTGTTACGAATGCTACGCTTACATTTATTTTTTTTTCATTAATTGGCAGGTTTAAAAAATCATAATTTGCCGCTATCAAGGTTTTCTCCGCTATTTCCTCGAAAAATTTTTCTTCAATCGGGCTATGAGTTGTATTGTTGATTTCCAAATTAATTTTCATGATCTGAAATTTTACTATTTATATCAGAAATAAATTTTTCCAATTCTTCAGCAAAATCATTTTTAGCAACGTCTCTAGTCAGAAGCGCCAGAGTAGCCAATGGTTTTTGACCGATAATTTGTTCCATTTCTGCGAAAGCTTTGTCGTCCCCTGATCCGTCCATCGTGCAGAAAAAGGCTGCTTTTTGGAAATTATTTTTCTGTTCGGTTATATATGTTCGAACCGGCGTTGACATATTCCAGCCCCAAATCGGCGTGCCGATGATCACTAAATCAAAATCCGTCGGATTTTTTTCGCTCGGTTCCAAAACAGTCAGCTTTTTCTGCATCGCATCCCGTCCGGAAACAAGATAGCCCTTGATTCCGCTGCGACTCACTGTATCTTTAATTTCTTCAACTTCAGCCCCCAGTTTATTGGCGATTTCCAGCGCCACTTTTTTGGTCGTTCCTGTGCGGGAATAATATGCGATTAATATTTTCATACGATTGCAATATTAATTATAAATCAGACGCTTATTTTCCAAATTTATATTTCTTTTCAATCGGTTCTTTGATTTTCCAGGTGCAATCCAATCCTGGTGGGAAAATTACGAAATCACCGGCACCAAATTCCACTTTTTCTCCGCCGGAAGTTGTGACTTCCGCCTTGCCTTTGAGAATCAGGCAAGTTTCCTGATCTGAATAGCTCCAAGGAAATTCCGAAACCTCCTTGGTCCAGGTCGACCAATTTTCAGCTGTTTTTATTTCTTCTTCTGTCGGTTTTCTGACTTCAATAGACATAGTGATATATTTTTTAATTTTTATTTGTTACGTAGCATGCTACGTAGCATTTAATACAAACGATATCTGAATTTTACGCCGAAATTCAGCTTTGGGCAAACAAAAACGGCAGACTTCTTATTGAAGCAAGTCTGCCGTATTAACTTATATTGCCGCTTAATTATCGTAATGTAGACAAACTTCTTTTGCGGAAAAGCCTTCTGTCGCTCACGACATCCACCATTGGCCAACCCGCTGTTTGTCGAGCATTTATAGCCAATGTTGCAGTATTGGGCGAAAAATCCAGATTTTTCTCTTTCTTTCGTGATTTTTTGCGCTTAGCGGATTTGTTTGCCGGCTTTAGTTTTTTAACTTGCCGTTTCACAACTTTATTATCAGCCCCTCTGATCATTTTTATAGTAATTTTATCGGCAGGTATAATTTTATTGAATCGTCTTTTTACTTTATTGCCAATTAGGCAATAGTTGACCGAAACAAAATTCAAAAAAATAAAACCTTTCATTTTGACCAATTCTGGCCGGCGTAATTTATCAGCAAAGCGCTTTTTTATTTTAAGCATCTTAGCTTGTAATTTTTTTCGATCATTTTCCAATTCTATTTGTTCTTGGCACTTGGATATTTTTTTATCAATAGCCGGCAAAATATTACGCAACTCTGAAAACAAAATTATTTGCATCAATTTCTCAATCATTCTTCTGTTCAACGTTTCTGCTTCATCAAATAATTCTTGCAATGTTTTCTTCATGTTCTTTCTCCTTTATGTTTATTTTATTCATTATTTTAAATTGCTCTTTATCCAAAGCTTTTGATAAAGTTTTTTATCATAACAAACAATTTTCAAAAATGCAAACCGTATATGATTCAGGGGCGACACCATTTGGTGCGCCCCCTTTGTTAACATTTTTCTTTGTGATGATGGATTTATTTGCGTCCATCACGGAGAACTCTGTATTTTAGAGCTTTGGGAAGATAGAAACTATGCTTCACATTGGCAGGAACCAGAACTGCCATTGCTCTTTTTGGATCAAATCTTATCCAATAAGAAACCCCGTTCAAACAAAGATTGCATCGGCCTTTGCCGGGAGGAAGGATAATCCATTCATTCGACTTGTGTATATCTTCGGGAATCATTGTTTTGGCTTCGAAGTCATGATCAACAACAGGATATTCTTTTTCTGTTTCTCTGAGACCTTTTTCTGCCTCATCTACACTTGAATAAAAAATTTTTATTAGTTTAACAGACATTTTTACCTCCATTTAATTTGGCGTTTCCTGAACAGCACTTTTGCCTTTCTTTTTTACTGGTTTATTAAGCCTTCGATTTGCCCTTTCAGGTCTTACGGTTTTGGATTTAATCAGTCGCGGTCTTGGTTCATTCTTTGACATATAAACCTCCTTAGGAATATTTTAGTTTATTTATAATATTAAGAACTTCTTATCCAACATTGTGTGATAAAGTATTTCATCATAACAAAACTAACTAAAAATGCAAACCCCGCACTAACTTTGCACAAGCGCGAAGCGCTAATCGGCAAAGCCAGTGCAAGGTTAGTGCGGGGCAAATACCCTTGTTACGTAGCATGTACGTAGCAAAAAAACACCCTGCACAAGCAGAGTGTTTTTCAAAATTTGTATAAGCTGTATTATTGCAATTCTTCTTCCACGATTTTTTTCACCACATTTCCATCCGCTTGGCCCTTCAGCTTGCCCATGGCCTGGCCCATGACTTTGCCCATTTCCGATTTGGAATTGACACCGGAAACAGAAATTATTTCTTTCACGATTTTTCTGATTTCCTCTTCCGAAAGTTGCGCTGGCATGTAGACTGACAAAATTTCAATTTCAGCTTTTTCGTTTTCAGCCAGTTCCGGACGTCCACCAGCTTCATATTGGGCTACGCTGTCTTTTCTTTGTTTAATTCCGCGCGCAATCACTTCAATAATTTCTTCATCATTGAGTCCTGTTTCTCTTTTTTTCTTCTCGATTTCAGTATTTTTAATGGCACTATCCAAAAGGCGCAGCGTGTCTCTTTTTTTGGCATCACCGGCTTTCATAGCCTCTTTGAGATCGGCAATAATTTTTTCTTTTAAGCTCATTTTTTTATTGATTAAGTTTCAATTTAATTCTGCGAAGAGCTTCTTCATCGAATTTGCCCATTTTTTTAAGTTTGTCGATTTCTTTGCGGATTTTTACTTTATAGAGAGCTTCTTGGCGCTTTTCTGTTTTGCTTTTCTCTTCATTTTTAAAACGAGTCCGGCGGGCACGCACCAAAACACCGCTTTGTTGAATTCGGCGGGAAAATCTGCGCATCAAACTTTCAGTTGTTTCCTTTTCTTTTCTTCTGACTTCAATCATACAATGCCTCCTTTCTAAATAGTATGTGGTATAAAGTATCTGGTATGCGGTATAAATACCGAATACGAAATACAAAATACTAAATACTTATATGTTTATAACCTAACATATTATAACGATAAATTCAAATAAGTCAATCCCGTGCCAATTTGGTGCGGGATCAAGATGATTTCTATGAGCTTTGTTCTTCATGAGACACCACCACATTATTTTTCAGGATTTTTTTGACTGCATTTACCAGTTTTTCATTTGTAACTGTTTCTTGTGTTCCACTGACCATGTCTTTAATAATCACTGTTTCATCCAAGGCTTCTTTTTGGCCGACAATCAAGGTCACTTCCACTCCCAAACGATCAGCCACTCGAAGCTGCGATTTAAGGCTACCTCGTCCGAAACTTTCCGCTGTCAAAATTCCGTTTTTTTGCAGTTCAGCAAAAATATTCAGGCTTTTTTTCTTAGCCAATTCTCCGAGTTGCGCCAAAAATACGCGCGGCTTTGGTTCAATATACATTTTAGCGTGGACTCTTTTCATTTCAGATACCAACCTGTCCATTCCCACGCCAAAACCAATAGCCGGTGTATGCTCGCCGCCCAATTCTTCAATCAAATAATCATAACGTCCGCCGCCGCCCAAAGAATATTTTTTGCCTTCTTCATCATTAGACCATATTTCAAAAACAGTTTTTGTATAATAACTGAGTCCCCTGACTAAGCGTGGATTTATCATATAAGGCAGATCCAGTTCATCCAAATATTCCAAAATATGCTTGAAATGAGTGTGGCATTCAGGACAAAGCCGATCGATTGATTGCGGTGCCGTAGCCGCTACTTGAATGCATTTATCTTCTTTGCAATCTAAAATACGCAGTGGATTTGTTTCCAGACGTTTTTTGCAATTTTGGCAGAGCTTTTGCTTTTTCGATTCAAAATAGGCCACCAAAAGTTCCTGATAGCTTTTGCGGCATTTTGGACAGCCAATAGAATTAACTTGAAATTGGATATTTTTAATTCCCAAGCTTGTTACAACCCGATGCGCCATTTGAATCAGTTGCGCATCCAAAATAGGATCTTGTTCGCCAAAAGCATCGAAGTTGGCCTGGAAATGTTCGCGATATCTGCCTTCTTGCGGACGATCATATCGATAGACAGGACCGGTTGAAAAAAGTTTTACCGGTTTGGAAAGAACGTTCATGCCATGTTGGATATAGGCACGACCAAGACCGGCAGTTAATTCCGGACGCAAAGATACCCGGTCTCCGCCTTTGGTATTGAAAATATACATTTCTTTGTCGACAATATCAGTGCCTTCGCCAATTGAACGGACAAAAAGGTTGGCATATTCCAAAACTGGAGTATCTATGCGGCCAAAACCATATTCCAAAGCAATGCGGGCAATTACACGCCTAATCTGATTCCAATATGGCTGATCTGATGGCAGCAAGTCGCGCATGCCTCGCGGCGGCTGCAAAAGAATTTCTTCTTGCGGTTCTATGTATTTTTCTTTTTTATTCCTAGTTGCTTTTTTTATATTTTTTTTCTTCACGGCCAATTTCTTTTTGATTTTTTTTAGAGGTTTCTTTTTGGAACTTTTTTTACTTTTAGCCATACTCGATAAAGATACAATGACCAAGATACAAACACCAAATAATATTCAATGACCAAATTCCAATAATCAAACCGTTTTGTTATTTTAGTTATTGGTGATTGTGATTTGTTTGGTTATTGTTTCTTGTTTCTTGGTTATTTATATATCTAAAATTTAATTACATACCTTTTTACAATATCTCTGCTTTAGTTATAGGCCAAGCCCTGAGCAAAACTTTGCCGATTATGTCTTTTTGCGGCAAAACTCCCCAGCCGCGGGAATCATAACTGGCATTCCTATTATCTCCTAAAACAAAATATTCATTATTTTTCAGCTTAATATTAACGTTGCCATTGGTAATCACATTTTTTGCAATGTATCCATTTTCATTAAGATTTATTCCCTCCGGATTTTGTTCGTTATAAATTATGACTTTTCCGTTTTCAATTTTCACCTGTTCGTTCGGCAAGCCAATAACTCTTTTAATAAAAAATTGCTGCGGATTTTTTGGATAACGGAAAACAATCGTATCCAGTCTTTGAGGATCTTTAAATGATTTGACGGTAAACAAATGTTTTCCGGCAATAATGATGCTGGTTTGCTTGTATCCAAATTCATTTACGATCAAATAATCTCCATCTTGAAAATTGGGTTCCATGCTGGCTCCCTGGACGAAAAAAGGTTGGAAGAGAAACATGCGGATAGGTACGATGATAACTATCGCCCATAAAAAAACCTTGACAACTTCCCATAAAAATCCGCCTACTCCGAAATAAACTTCCTCATTTTCTTCCGGAATTGATTCATTTTCCAGTTTTTCTTTTGTTTTATCCTCCATTCTTGCTCTGAACAAAAGCTGCCTTTTCTTAGAAAGCAATTTATTGCTTAATTTAAAAAATTAAAAATATTCGTTTCTAAATACTAACATGCAATTTGCCTCTAAGCAATAGCTGAATTTGTGCTTAAAAAAGCCTTTTTTTGACATTTAGGCCCTTTTGGGGTTATTATATAAGAGCAGACATAACAAATAAAAAGAAATTTAACAGGGCAGGGCCCGTAATTCTTCCTTTGTCAGATGGATAGCTTGCGAAAAAGGCGATTTGAAAAACCGCCGGAAAAAAATCAAATATTTCAGCAAAACATTTCCATTCCCCCTGCCCCCCACAGAGAAGAGATTTTTATTTCCTCAAAAGATTCTCAAGCAACGGATACTTATGAAAAAAAATTCCAGCGGGGACGTTTGATGAAAAAAATTATTTTCATTCTAATGATTGCTGCCATTGCCGTTTTTTTGTCCTATGTTTCTTTTCTTTTTTTCAAGACCTATGGCACTTTCAAAAAAATCAGCCTGAAATCTGATTCTGAAGCCAAATCAATAAACCTGACTGAATATGCCCGCGAAGTTGTTTCTCCGATAATTCCCAAAGAAAAACAAATGCTTCGTGGCGAAGAATCGGGCCGGATCAATATATTGCTTCTGGGCGCAGCCGGTGAAAAAAAACCAGGCAACAATTTGACTGACACGATCATGTTGATGAGCGTTGACACAAAAAACAAAAAAGTGTCTCTTCTTTCATTACCCAGAGATCTCTATGTCAACATTCCTGATTCAGAAAGTTATTCTAAATTAAACACTCTTTATCCGATCGGCCTGAAACAAAATAGCGGGATTGATCTTATTAGGTCAGCCGTTTCAGAAATCACTGGCTTAAAAATAAATTACTATTTAGTGATTGATTTTGACAGTTTCGAAAAAATCATCAATGACATTGGCGGAATCAATATCACTAATGAGCGCGATATTTATGACCCAAGATATCCCGGCCCCAACTATAGCTATGAAACATTTTCCCTAAGCAAGGGCTTTCATACTTTGGACGGCGCCACTGCTCTGAAATATGTCCGTGAAAGACACAACGATCCGGATGGCGATTTCGGCCGAGCCAAACGCCAGCAACAAGTCATTCAGGCTGTTAAAAATAAAATATTTTCCGCTAGAACATTTCTGAACGTCATTGCTATCAATGATCTTTTGAATACACTGGGAGACAGCGTGCAAACTGACATACCCCTTGAAGAAATGGATGATTTTCTGAACCTTAGCCAAGAAGTAGATATGCAAAACATTAATAATGTCGTGGTAGATGCCTGGGAGAAAAACAGTTTGCTTAAGGTTTCACATGTGCCGACGGCCAATGCCATGATGTTTATCCTGGTGCCGCGTGTCGGAAATTACAGCGAGATCCAAGATTTGGCAGAAAATATTTTTGATTTGAACATTATTAAAAAACGCCAGGCGGAAATTGCCAATGAAGCTGCACGCATCGCCGTCATCAACCAAAGCGGCAATGCCCAGTTGGTTGATAAAATTAAAAATCTTCTTGAAGATAAATTGGAATTGAAAGATGTTGACATTATCAGTTCGAAAAATAAAAATTCTCTTTCAAAAACAACTATTTTTGACAATTCAAAAGGAGCAAAATTGTTTACATTGGACGAACTTATCAAAAAATTGCCTGCCCGCATTGCTACGCAAAGCGTTGCAGGCGGGCCCGCTTCTCTTTCTGCGCAATTGCCGAATATAGCGGATTTGTCTGATTATGATATAGTAATAACAATCGGCAGCGACCTTGTGGATGTTTATAAATATGAGGAAGATAGCATTGAAGATTTGCGGAATCAGGAAGAAAATCAAGACTCAATAATGACAAATGACTAATTTCAAATGACAAATCAATGTCAAAATCCAAAATTCAAAACATTTGACATTTAATCATTTGGATTTGATTGGAAATTTGTCATTGGTAATTTGTCATTAAAAAATATCATTTACATCACAAAATAGAAAACCATTAATAAAAATTTTTAAAGAATTATGAAAATAATACTAGGTTTAGGCAATCCCGGTGAAAAATATAAAAACACGCGCCACAACGTGGGTTTTGAATTTTTGGACAAATTAAAACAGGAATGGGATTTCCCTGATTTTGAATTAAACAAAAAATTCAATTCTCTTGTTTCAAAAGGATCATACAAAATACAAGATACAAAATACGAAATACTATTAGTGAAGCCTCGGACCTTCATGAACCTTTCGGGTGAAGCTGTCAGAAGTATTTTGGATTTTTATAAACTGTCTCCGGAAGACATTTTGGTCGTGCATGATGACAAAGATATTTTGCTCGGTGAATTTCGCCTCGCCACTGATTCATCTTCTGCCGGCCACAATGGCGTGCAAAACATCATCGACAATCTCAGCACCCAAAAATTCAAAAGGCTTCGCATTGGTGTCGGCGCGGAAACCAATCTCCCCGCCGAAGTTTTCGTCCTGCAAAAATTTTCGGATGAAGAAAAAGAAAAAGTGGAAAAAGTTTTGGAAGAAGTTGGCGAGGAAATTGAAAAAATATTATAAGCTTTACATTTTTCTGCAATTTTAAAGCGGGTGAACCAAGATTGGTCCACCCGCTTTTTTATATAAGGTAAAAATTAAATTATTTTATCAATCAGACCGAAGCGCAAAGCTTCTTTAGCTGTCATATCCCTGTCTTCTGCACACACCTTTTTAATAGTGCTCTTGTCATGTTTGGTGCTTTTACACAAAACATCATAGATGAAATCCTGACTTTCTTCAGTTGCTGCCAGGGTTTCTTTCATCTTTTTTTTGTCACGCATAACATCCAAACTAACTGATCCTCTTGAAATATGATGTATCATTATTTTTGCATGCTTCGCACACAAACGTTTGTCGCAAGCCTGCAAAATAACTGCGGCCATAGAACGGGCAAAACCGACAACTTTTCCTGTTTTTTTCCCGGAATAAAGACGTAACATATCAAAAATATTTAAACCAATATCTACTCTTCCTCCGTTACTTTTTATTTCGATTGTTACATCAGGATTACCTTCTGATTTTAAGGTTCTAAGGCATTCATGGACATAATTCTCCATATTTTCTTCCGTATCCCCAGAGATTTCAATGATACGTTTTTTCAATAAACCAGCATTAACATCATTTAAACTCATTTTATATTCTCCTTTCTTTTTTTATTCAGTTTTTAATATATTTACTGTGAATTATCGCAGTAATAAACTAAACTATGTTAACCGAAAAACATACCAGATTTTTATACTTTTGTCAATAGTTGATATTATTGATATAGTAGAATTGATTTGTATTTTGAATTTTATACATGATACATAATACTTGATACTTTATACTATTATAATGAGATACTTAAATGCTTTAAATAAAATCGACGGATTGGGAGCCAAAAAGCTGAAAATGCTCATGAATTTTTTTGGCACGGCGGAAAAAATTTGGAACGCCCCGCAAACAGAATTAGAAAAATCCGGCATCGGCGAAGCAACAGCACAAAAGGTTGTCGATCAGCGGCCAAACATTAACCCCGACGCAGAATGGGCCAAAGTTAAGAAAGAAAAGGTGAAAATCGTGAGTATTCAAGATAGTGCCTATCCGCTCCTTCTCAAACAAATTCCCGACAGTCCCTATCTATTATATATGAAGGGCAATTTGGAATGCTTGAAGCTTCCGATGGTCGCGGTTGTGGGTTCTCGGAAACTTACCGAATATGGCAGCCAAGTGGCCAGAATTTTTTCCAGAGACATTGCTAAAAACGGAATTTGCGTGGTCAGCGGTTTGGCTTTCGGCATTGATGCCGCGGCTCACAGAGGCGCGCTCGACGCTAAAGGCAAAACCATCGCCGTTGTCGGCAACAGCTTGGATGAAGAAAGCATGTACCCACGTTCCAATTTTCAACTGATGGAAGAAATCTTGGAAAGCGGCGGATTGCTCGTCAGCGAATTCCCGATCAAAACTCAAGCGGCCAATTGGACATTTCCCGCGCGCAATCGCATCATGGCTGGCATGAGTTTGGGCACATTGGTCGTGGAAGCCGCCGAAAAAAGCGGCAGTCTCATCACCGCCAATTTGGCTTTGGATTATAATCGTGAAGTTTTTGCCGTGCCGGGTCCGATTTTTTCTCCGCAGTCTTTTGGCACGCACAAACTCATCAAAGCCGGCGCTAAACTCGCTTCTTGCAGCGCTGATATTTTGGAAGAACTTAAATTGGAAAAAATTTCCGAAGAACCGGTTGAAATCAATGAAGCAGAGCTCTCGGAAGAAGAAAAAAATATTCTCAGTGTCTTGTCGCACGAAAGTGTCTACATTGACAGAATATCCAAACTGGCTAAACTGGAAACTATGATTGTCTCCGCCACACTTTCAATTTTGGAAATAAAAGGATTGGTGAAAAATGTTGGAGGACAGCAATATATAAAAATTTCTAATTAATAATTTCTAATTTCTAAACAATTTCCAACGATTCAATGACTAAATGTTTTTAAGCATTGAAAATTAAAAAATTGAAAATTGTTTGAAAATTGAGAATTGAAAATTGAAAATTATGAAACTTGTTATCGTTGAATCCCCTACTAAAGCTAAGACAATTAAAAAATTTTTAGGCAAGAATTTCACCGTGAAATCTTCCTATGGTCATGTGCGCGACCTGCCGAAAAATGGCATGGGCGTGGATATTGAAAATGATTTTGCGCCACATTATGAAATTCCGGACAAAGCCCGCATGAAAGTGGAAGAACTAAAAAAATATGCCGAGAAAGCTGATGAAATCATTCTCGCATCCGACGAAGACCGCGAAGGAGAAGCGATTTCCTGGCACTTAGCCCAAGTCTTAGACTTGGGAAATTCCAATAACCAAGAAACAAAAACCAAACAAATCACAAAAACCAAATCCAAATCACCAAACAAAAATTACTCTCGTATTGTGTTTCATGAAATTACCAAGAGTGCAATTGAAAAAGCTTTGGAAAATCCGCGCGAGATTGATTTGCATCTGGTGGACGCGCAGCAAGCTCGTCGCGTTTTGGATCGCTTGGTTGGTTATGAACTTTCTCCTTTCCTTTGGAAAAAAATTCGAAGGGGCTTAAGTGCCGGACGTGTGCAATCAGTGGCACTTCGATTTATCGTGGAACGCGAACGTGAAATTCAGAAATTCACGGCCGAAGAATTTTGGACAATTGATGCTAAGTTAAAAAAGAATAGCGAAGAATTTTTGGCTAGTCTTAATGAAAAAAACGGAGAAAAAATTGAAAAAGCCACCACGCTCAAACTTTTTGCCGGCGATTATAAAACCAAGAAAAGCAATATTACCGACAAAAAATCGGCTGACGAAATCGCTCAGGATCTTAAAAAGGCCAAATACGAAGTCAAATCTATCGAAGAAAAAGAAACTCTCAGGAATCCTTCCGCGCCTTTCACCACTTCCACTCTGCAGCAAGCTGCTATCAGCAGCTTGGGAATTTCTGCCAAGCAAACAATGATGGCTGCGCAGAAACTTTACGAGCAAGGATTCATTACCTATATGCGTACTGACAGCGTGAATCTTTCTTTGGAATCGCTCATGAGCGCCCAAAAAGTTATTGAGAAAAAATTTGGAAAAGAATATGCGCTCAAAAGTCCACGTTACTATAAAACGAAATCTAAATCAGCACAGGAAGCGCATGAAGCTATCCGTCCAACCAATCTGGAAAATCTGCCGGATGATCTCATGCCACTTTTGGAACCTACGCAATACAAACTCTATCGTCTTATTTGGAACCGCACTGTTGCCTGCCAGATGCAAAGCGCCAAATTGAATTCCGTGAAAGCCGACATTGAAGCTAAGGCTGGCAAAAACCCGCCTCGCGTCGACGAGCGATCGTCTTCACGAGTCGAGGCGGGTAGTTATCTTCTGCGAGCCACTGGCGCTACGATTATTTTTGACGGATTTTTGAAAGTCTATGAAGGCCGCGCCGCCAAAGCTGAAGCTTTTTTACCAAAACTTCAGAAAGGCGATGCGTTGGAAGCAACTGAAATTTTGCCGACGCAGAAATTCACGTCCGCTCCGCCAAGATATAGCGAAGCCACTCTTGTTAAAGTTTTGGAAGAAAACGGCATCGGCCGACCATCTACCTATGCACCGACAATTTCGACCATCATCGAAAGAAAATATGTCGACAAAAATGAAGAGAAAAGATTATTCCCATTGGAAATCGGTTTCCCGGTCAATGATATTATTGCCGAAAATTTTCCGGACATTGTGGACATTAATTTTACCGCCACCATCGAAGAAAGTTTTGATGAAATTGCGGATGGCAAAAAGAAATGGGTGCCGGTTATCCGTGATTTTTATGAACCCTTTCACAAGCTTCTGGAGAAAAAAACTGAGACGGTCAAAAAAGAAGACTTCGTGGAAAAAGTGGGCAAAAAATGTCCGGAGTGCGGCAGCGATTTGATTATGAAATTCGGACGCTTCGGAAAATTCATTGCTTGTTCCAACTATCCAACTTGCAAATATACGGAAAAAACCGATGAAGAGAAAAAGGAAGATGAACAAAACGCCGGTATCATTTGCGACAAATGCGGCGCGCCGATGGTGGTGAAACGCGGACGCTTTGGCGCCTTCCTGGGTTGCTCAAAATATCCGGAGTGCAAGAACATTATGAAAATCGAGCAGAAGACAGGCCTCAAATGTCCAAAGTGTGGCGTCGGCGATGTGGTTGCCCGAAAATCCAAGAAAGGAAAAATGTTCTATGGCTGCAATAAATATCCCGATTGTGATTTTGTGATGTGGAACAAGCCGACTGGCGAGCTCTGCCCTGATTGCGGCCAACCCTTGGCTTTCGCGGCAAAAGGAAAAATCAAATGCAGCAATAAAGAATGCAAATTTGAAAAAGAAGCGTAACATTGCTATTTTGCCAAAAATATATTATTCTTTGGATAACAATTCAACCTGTTAAATCCGCTGAAGGCGGTCCTGCTTCGCAGGAATTTAACAGGTTAAAATGAGGTTGTGGATTACCAACCCACATTGAAAACCTCCGCTTAAGCAGCTTGCGAACAAGCGCAGAAAGTGTCCTGTCAGTCACGACTGACGGGAAACTTGGGTGGAACCGCGGGAAATAAAAATGCCCCGTCCCAAGAATTTGTTTTTTGAGTTATTAAACTCTAACAAATTTTTGTGACGGGGTTTTGCGTTTTAGATTATTCATTGCTTGAACATCTGATATTTCCACAAAAGCATTGGCCCTTTAATCATTTTGCATTTTCTGCAAGATGCTAATAAATTTAAAGTTGCCGGTCCTTTATCTGACATTTTTTTTGACTCAATTATACCCACACTACAATTGCTCTCTTTGTCTCCAATGGGTTCTCCACAATGTGAACAACATAATGCTATACCATTTGGTAATTCAATGAATGGCCAACTAGCAGCATCATCGACAAGTCCATTTAAATAAATTTTAATACCCATTTTTCCTCCTTCATTAATACAAAATTTTAGTTTAAATTTGTAACTAATTTTATAAAAAATATAATAATATGTCAACCAAAAAAACTACCAACAAAATTGAAATCATCCGCCATTCGGCGGCGCATGTTTTGGCCAATGCAGTTTTAGAAATGTTTCCAGAAGCCAAATTCGGCATTGGACCAGCCATTGAAAACGGATTCTACTATGATTTTGAACTCCCTCGCACTTTGATTCCGGAAGACTTGCCGCTTTTGGAAGAAAAAATGCAAGCAATCATCAAAGCTAATCATCCGTTTGAAAAAGAAGAAATTTCCGTGGAAAATGCCCGCAAACATTTTGAAAAGCTGGGGCAAAAATATAAACTAGAACTTATTACTGATTTGGAAAACGCCGGCGAAAAAACAGTTTCCGTTTATAAATCCGGCAGTTTTGTTGATTTGTGCAGCGGACCTCATCTTGATTCAACTGGCGAAATAAATCCCAAAGCCTTGGCGCTCACCAAAATTTCCGGGGTCTACTGGAAAAGCGATGAAAAAAGAGAACAGCTCCAGAGAATCTACGGCGTGGTTTTTGCAAGTGAAAAAGAATTAAAAGAATATAAAATTCAGCAAGAAGAAGCTTTGAAACGCGATCACCGAAAGCTCGGAAAAGAATTAGACTTATTTTGTTTTTCCGATTTAGTTGGCTCAGGACTTCCGCTTTATACACCTAAAGGGACTATTATCATTGATGAACTTCAAAAACACATTGAATCAGTTTGCAGAAAGTATGGTTTTCAAAAAGTAAAAACTCCTCACCTCGCCAAAAAAATTCTTTTTGAAACTTCCGGACATGCAACAAAGTTTGGCGAAGAACTTTTTTCAGTGACATCTCCCAAAAAACATGAATTTTCCCTAAAACCTGTTCAGTGTCCTCATCAAACACAAATCTATGCTTCAAAAACCAGATCCTACAGAGATTTGCCAATTAGATACATGGAATCAGACAGACAATATCGTGCAGAAAAAAGCGGAGAAGTCGGCGGATTAAATCGAGTTTATGCTATCACAGTTGAAGATGGCCATTCGTTCTGCCGAGTTGATCAAGTAAAAGAAGAAGTGATCAATATGGTAAAAATAATTAAAGATTTTTATAGTGCACTTGGACTCTGGGGTAATCATTGGGTTTCTTTATCTGTAAGAGACTACGAACATCCGGAAAAATATATTGGCACATCTGAAGACTGGGATTTGTGTGAAAAAATGCTTCAGGAAGTTTCGGACGAAATGAAACTTGAAGCAAAAAAATGTGAAGGTGAAGCAGCTCTCTATGGCCCAAAATTAGATTTTATGTTTAAAGATGCTACAGGCAGAGAAATTCAAATACCAACAGTGCAACTTGATTTCGCCACTCCAAAAAGATTTGAGCTGGAATATATAAACGAAAAAGGTGAAAAAACCAGCCCCGTTATGGTGCATAGAGCCGTATTGGGATCATATGAAAGATTTTTAGTTCTATTGATTGAACATTTTGCCGGCGCATTTCCGCTTTGGCTCTCGCCTGTTCAAACAACAATTATTCCTGTTTCGGAAAAATTTGCTGATTATGCCAAAGAAGTCGAGCAAAAATTATTGGAAAAAAATGTGCGCGCGGAAATCAATGATAAAGCTGAATCGCTCGGCAAAAGAATTTCGGAAACCGAAAAGCAAAAAGTTCCCTACATTCTGGTTGTTGGTGAACGCGAAATGAATGAAAAAAGTGTAAATGTCCGCACCCGCGGAGTTAAAGAACAATCTTCTGTTTCTATTGAAAAATTCGTTAAAAAGATTGAGAAAGAAATCGCAGAGAAGAAATAAAGTGTTTTATAAAAAATTAGAGCGGACTCCCATTCGGGTCGTCCGCTCTTTTTGATTTCAGATTTATATTTGACCATTAACCCAAAATCAGCCTTTTGTGTTCTTCACAAAACTTTTCCAGAAGATTTATAAGATCACCTTTTTCATGAAGGAGTCTTATCATTTTAATATCTTTGCCCCTTTTGAATAAAACATCCGACTCCATACTTATTTTTTCTTTGGTTACAAAAATTCCTCCGATTAACATAAAAATTGTTTCGTCATCATTTTCAAAGTCAGGCTTTTTTGTTTCAACTTCACACCCTTGTATTACACTCCAATCTTGAAACAGAATAACGCATTTTACTTTCTTATCTACACAGTAAAAAGACTTTTTGTCCATAATCCGTCTCCTTTATTTTACCATCCAGTTCTTTCATGAATACGAACCCGTTTCTTCGAATTAAATTTCTGCTGAGACTGGTCATTAAATTTCCTCTTTTCCTTTTTTGCTTTTTGCACAAACAAAAACACTTCTGATTCAGATATGGAAATCTTGATGCAATAAACTCTTTCAAGATTTTTATCATTAAGTTCGATTCTTTTCGCTTGCTCAAAATGACACCAGATAATTTTTTCCGTGAAAGTCAGAACGGCTTTGAATTCACTTTTACCCAAAACAATAATCACTGATGTGTCCTTTTGCCCGCATGCTGATCTTATTTTAGCAATATTTAGATCAGCACCTTCCAAGACCAAGTATTCGCTATCAACCATAGCCATAACTTCCCTCCAAAATATTCGTATTTTAAACAACTGCATCCCCCAGAATATCTTTAAAATATTAACCTGTCAAGCTACGAAAAGTTAAAAGGAGTTTGCAAATGTTACCGCAAACTCCTTTTTTATATATTGCTTGATTAATTTTAAATTAAATTTTAATCTCAGCAAACATAAAACCAATCAAAGCAACATCACTATAAGGAAGAGGAGTTCCTCCTTCATTGACATTGCGCACAATGCCATCCTCTTCTTTAACAGAGAGGCAGGCATACCCTGAATAAACTTTCTTGCTCCCCTTAAAACCAAAGATGTTTTTCCCAGTTTTCATAAAGACCTTGGTAAAAGCCTCGTGTCCTTGATGGATTGACCTTTTTTTTATTTCTCTTGCGACTTCCTCTTGGTTGATTCTATCACCCTGCAGCACCAGATCAAATTTCATAATCCCCCCCCTTTTTTTTGGTAGTTTATAAGAGAAAAACAAAATTGTTATAAGAACACAAACAACTGACAAAAAGTATTGCATAAAAATAGCTCCCTGTCAAGCACCAAAAAAATTATATTTAAAATTAAAAAGGATCTATCAATTTTTGATAAATCCCTTTTATTTTTTCTTGCCATTGTAATAAAATGTAATTGCTTCTGTTTTTTCGCTTATTTTAAAATCAAACCAATCAAGACCCATCATTTTGCATCTAATATTACCTTTCTTATTAACACGTAAAAAGGCCCAGATTCCATACTCCTTTCCATAATCATCTCTCATTCTGATGTTAACGCGCTTTGTTTTATTACCGCATGCTTCTTTGATTTTTTCGACTGTTAAATCACAGCCTTTTAAAACTAAACTTTCTGCCATAACAGTCTCCTTTACCTAAAGTATTTTTTGTTCTATTATTAAGCATCGCCTTGGATGCTTTTATTTTAAACAACAATAATAAAATATTACATAAAAAATTACACCTGTCAATGATCTATGAAAAAATATTTCGTTAAAACCTTTGGTTGCGCCATGAATACATCGGACAGCGAGCGGATTGCTTCTTTTTTAGAGAAGCAAGGTTTTGCGCTGGCTGACAAAATAGCCAATGCGGACTTGGTTGCTTTTAACACTTGCGGGGTCAAACAAACAGCCGAAAACCGCGCCTACAGCATGATCCATGTCTTGAGAAAAAACCATAAAAATAAAAAGGTTATTCTCACCGGCTGTTTGGCTAACAGAAAAGATGTCCAAAAACGCCTAGAAAACAAGATTGACTTGTTTTTCCCTATAGATAATTTCGATTTGTTTAAAAATTTTATCATTGAAAATTATTTAAAAATTAAAAATTTAAAATTAAAAATTGAGACACAAAAAAATTTGCCAAATAAAGAAACTATCAATTACTTATCTATTGATCCCAAGCACACAAATCCTTATCAGGCTCTCGTCCCTATCATGACCGGCTGCAACAATTTTTGCTCATATTGTGTTGTGCCCTATGCCCGCGGCCGCGAAATTTCCAGATCCAAAAAGGACATAGTTTTAGAAATAGAAAAATTAGACAAGAAGAAATATAAAGAAATAGTTTTACTTGGACAAAATGTGAATTCCTACTGCGACAAGAAAAACAATTTTCCGAAACTTTTGGATTTTCTGGCTAAAAAATTTCCACAGATAACTTTTAAATTTCTTACCTCGCATCCCAAGGATTTTTCGCAGGATCTAATAGAAGTTATCGCCAAAAACAAAAATATTTCACGCAATATTCATCTGCCTATCCAGTCTGGGAGCAACAAGATTCTGAAAGCCATGAACCGGCCGTATACTCAAAAACATTATCTGGATTTGATAAAAAAAGCCCGAAAAATGATTTCCGGAGTGAGTTTCACAACCGACGTGATAGTCGGCTTTCCCGGAGAAACAGAAAAAGATTTTCAGGACTCAGTAAAAGTTTTTCAGAAAGTTAAATTCAATGAGGCTTATATAAACAAATATTCTCCCCGCCCTGGCACAGCGGCCTATTGCCTTGGCGATCCGATTTCTCAGGAAGAAAAGAAGCGAAGAGAAAATTTTTTAAGAAAAATGATATGAATAAAATTATAGTGATTTTGGGTCCAACTGCCTCCGGCAAATCAGACGTGGCTATTAAGCTGGCTAAAAAATTTGATGGCGAAATTATTTCGGCTGACAGCCGGCAGGTTTATCGCGGAATGGATATCGGCACAGGCAAAGTTACGCCAGCAGAACAGAAAACGGCCGTTCATCATATGCTTGATGTTGCTGATCCGAATGACGAATTTAATGTTTCCCATTTCAAAAAATTGACTGAGAAAAAGATCGGGGATATTTTAAAACGCGGAAAACTACCCATCGTTTGCGGCGGCACTGGATTTTGGATCCAATCGATTGTCGATGATTTGCAACTGCCGGAAGTAAAACCAAACAAAGAATTACGTAATATATTACGTAATAAATCAGCAGAAGAACTTTTTGCCATGCTTGAAAAACTTGATCCGCAGCGAGCTGAAAATATCGATGCTAAAAACAAAGTCAGACTAATTCGAGCCATTGAAATATGTAAAGCAATCGGTAAAGTGCCAAAAACAAAAGTCCAGCATCAAAATGTCAAAAAGCCAAACGCTAAATACGATTTCCTACAAATCGGGATAGAAATAGAAAAAGAAATTTTAAATCAAAAAATAAAAAAACGATTGGACTCTCGTTTTGATGATGGCATGCTTCAGGAAGTGGAAAATTTACACCAAAGCGGAGTTTCTTGGGAACGTTTGGAAAGTTTCGGCTTGGAATATCGGTGGATCGCCAGATATCTTCAAGAAAAAATATCCCTCGATGAGATGGCGGACAAATTATACTTTGATATAATCCACTACGCCAAGCGCCAGATGACTTGGTTCAAGAGAGATAAAAGAATTCTGTGGCTTAAGGATTATGCCGAGATCGAAAAGGCCGTACAAAAATTTCTAAAATAATATAACGATCGTATAAAAAGCATCGAGGGTTGGAAAATTTCCAACCCTTTTGTTTTGTTCTCTTGTTAATCAAGCGCAAACAAAATATTTCGAGGTAAAGATTTCGCTATTAAACACCATGGACACAATCCCTCAGGTAAGTCTCTGGTCATTTTTTCTGTAATAAATATACTGCCACGCCATTCACCGTTAATTTTAACGGTACCGCAAAAAACACACTTTTCTTCAAAAGTTCCCCATTTTTTAGCCATGACGATAACCTCCCCTCTTATTAAAGATAATATGTAAAAGAGCCATAAAAAAAATCGCCATTACTGGCGATTCCTAAACGCTTTATCTAAAATTATTTTCGTTGGACAAATATTGATTTTCTTTTTCATAATTTAGGTATTTTCCCAATTATACCAATATCACAAATTTGCGTCAAACCTCACCTGTGCATAACGAAAAAGGAGCAGATATAAATCATCTGCTCCTTAAAATTTTATTATCTAGGGAAAATACTAAATCCTCCATTAAATTCAGAGACTAAGGCCATTTTTTTAAATATTTTTTTAGTGATTGTGTTCTTAGGAATAAGAAATCTTCTTTGGGAATCAATAGTTGCAGGAATAAAATACCCTTTTCTTGGTTTCTCTAAAAAAACATTAAGTTGCCTGTCATAAAATTGCAAAAAAAGTTTGGTTTTGTTATTTCGGATTTTTAAGTCTTTTTTTATTGAAGAAGGAACTACTATTCTGTTTTTTTCATCAATAATAACATAATAACCAATAATACTTTCTTTAGACATTTTGTCCTCCCCTATATTTTTAATGTTCTGAACAAAAAACTCCTTTTATATTTTACTACCCCAACTTATTTTTAAGTATTTCAATTACCTTCATCGGATGCGCTTTGCCGCCGGTTTCCTTCATTACCTGCCCCATCATAAACTGCAAGGCGTTTTGCTTTCCCGACTTATAATCCTGCACCGATTTTTCGTTATTGTCAATAACTTTTTGCACCACAGCTTCCAATTCTTCAGCATCTTCCATTTGGGCCAAATTTTTATCTTCAATAATTTGGGATGGGTCTCCGCCGGTGTGATACATTTCCTTTAGCACTGTCTGGGCCGCGCTGGAATTAATTTTTCCATCAGCTACGATGCCCACAAATTCCGCGTAATTTTCCGGCGATATTCTGATGTCTCTAATATTGTGATTATTTTCCATGAGATGTTTCCTGAGTTCCGAAACAATGTAGTTAACTGCCAGTTTCACGGTTTTTTCTTCCGAAGATTCAATTTCGTGTGAATTTATTTTTTCTTTAACTTCCCCGATAACCTGTTCAAAATATTCAGCCAAGTCACTTTGCGCTGTCAAAATTAAAACATCCGCCTCGCTCAAGCCATATTCAGAAGCAAATCTTTTTTCTTTGGCACTTGGCAATTCCGGCAATTTCATTTTTAGATTTTCCACATAACCGTCATTAAATTCCATTGGTGGAATGTCAGGCTCCGGGAAATAGCGGTAGTCATGCGCTGATTCTTTTTTTCTTTGTGAAACAGTCACGTTTTTGACGCTGTCCCAGCCGCGCGTTTCCTGCACTACTTTTTCGCCCTTTTCCAAAATTTCCGATTGCCTTTCAATTTCATAGTTGATGGCTTTTTCGACAAATTTGAAAGAGTTGATGTTTTTAACTTCAACTTTTGTCCCACTCAATTTGTCTTCACCTTCTTTATATAATGAAAGATTGACTTCACAGCGCATGTTGCCTTTTTCCATATCCGCATCGGAAATTCCAAGATATCTGCAAATCTGCTGAAATTTTGTGCAGAACAGTCTTGCCTCTTCCCCATTTTCAATATCAGGTTCAGTAACCATTTCCATCAGCGGCACGCCAGCACGATTGAAATCAACCAATGTGTGATCAGCTCCTTTGGGATGAATCAATTTTCCCGTGTCCTCCTCTAAATGTATTCTGGTTATTCCAATTTCCTTGCCATTGATGTTGATGTGGCCTTTGCCACAAAGTGGTTGATCATATTGTGAAATCTGATAGCCTTTTGGCAAATCCGGATAGAAATAATTTTTGCGGTCAAATTTAGATTTGAGATTGAGTTCGCAGTTGAGAGCCAAACCGGCCAATTGCACAAATTCAATCGCCTGTTGATTCGGCACCGGTAATGTTCCTGGCTGGCCACTACAAACCGGACAAATGTGAATATTAGGTTCTTTTTCATGACCCAGCGCATTTTTGCAACTGCAGAACATCTTAGAGTCAGTTTTGAGTTCTACATGAACCTCCATCCCTATTGTAGCTTTATATTTTTCCATAATATTTCAAATTTAGACTTTTAAAATTTCGCTCTAGCGGTTGTCTCCGCTACCTTGAATCTTGCCTCTCTCTAACCGACTATACAATTTTTCTATATTTTTTTCAGCTATTTTATCTAGCGAAAGGTTAAGTTCTGTCGCTAATTGCGACACATACCAAAGAACATCTCCCAATTCTTTTTCAATGAGTTCTTTTGTTTCATCGTCAATAATTCCGTTTTTATCCCGGATAACCTTTTTGATTTTCTCCGCCACTTCTCCGGCCTCGCCTGAAAGACCCAGTGTGGGATAAATAAAATTATTTCCTACATTGGGATAGAGCGCAGTTTTTCTGGATTTTTTTTGATATTCTTCAAAGTTCATACTTATAATAAATTTTTAATTTTTTTAACAATTTCTGCTTGGACTTTTTTTATCGATTGATTAGCATTCACTTTTTCCCAGCCATAACGTTCTGAGAGCAAATAATGAAAGTTTCGGCAAATCGCAATTCTTTCTGCTTCCATTTCGTTACGATGGTCTTTTTCCACCGCCGTCAAAAATCTTTTTCCTTCCATCAAAATCGAAGTGTCTTCTTGGAGCAGTTTTGCATTTATTTTTTCCAAATATTCCAAATCGCCTCCCCAAGTCAGGCCCCAAGCGATGCCAGTGCCGATATAGTCTTCTGCTACAATCCATTCCCCATTTTTAATACGTTTCAGGAGTATTTTTTCGTATCTTTTCCGATTGTCAGCGTATTTTTTCTGGAGATCATGCGTTGAAAGTTCATTCTTTTTCCTGAATTCCGGATTACGCAAATATTTATGAATGAAGGGGCCTTCCGGTTCTAAATCATAAACCGGATATTTCAATCTCGAAGCATTTTTTCCTTTTTTTTTCAAATATTCAACCAGAAGCTCAACCTGCGTTGTCTTGCCAATTCCATTTATTCCATATATCGCAATAAATTTTCCCTTAGCCATATTTTTATTTTTCCACAATGTCCTGTTCCCCTCTTTTAATGTCAAAACGATTCGGTTCTTCATCCAGATGCAAGACTAATCCGTCTTTTTCGAAAAGTTTTTTCATGCTTGCAATCATCTTAAGAATTTGTTCAACCAAAGTCGGATGCACAAATCTGGTTGAACGCAGTTCAACTAGATAAACAAGCGCTTTGAGATCGCCGGAAAAACGGCAAGGCACCAGATAGCCCATGGCGATATAATATTGCTTTTCTTCTTCGCTGATGCTTAATTTATTTATTTTTTCTGCCTGTGATTTCAAAAAATCTTCGGTTTTTTTGCGCAAATCATCCGGCAATGATTTCAGATACCATTCATTGAAACCATGCTTTAGGGTTAGAAGCGGCATTCTTTGCACGATTGCCCGGTGACGTTGCAAGTCTCTAAATGATCCGAAATCCAAAAGAAATTCATAGGCCGCCGTTCCGCATTCAGCAATGGCCATAGGCAATTCCGTTTTCATCGGACGTTTTTCCAAAATTTCCCGATATTCAGCAAGCATTTTCCGATCGACGCTGTCATACAGCAAAGCAAAATCTTCGGCAGAATCATTTTTATAATAATATTTTCCCTGCATCCAATTTTTGTTATATTCTTCCGTATTTGGAAATCTTTGTTGGCAAAAAGAACTTGGATACGCTTCCTTTAAAGCAGCTTCGGTTTTTTCTGCAATATCTTGAATTTCTTTGAGCGGATGATGGCGAAGAAGCATTAGTTCATCGGCAAATTGGCGGAAATTCATGCGCCAGGCCACATTGGTTGTCGCTCCGGCCGGTAAAAATGAACGGGTTATATCAAAAGCCCTGGCCACAATGGCCTTATCGTATATTTTTTGATCTTCATTGGCACTTTTTGGAAACTGTTTTTTCAAATGTTCGCGCACCGGATCTTGAGCATCCAGATAAAACTTCCGCCAATTTTCCAAAATTTCTTCCCCTTCTTTTGTGCCGGAAGGATTTAGAAATTTCTGCTCAGAAAAATCTACGTATCTAGTGGAAGCTTCCTGTCCGGAATATAGTCTCCAGTCCTGAATTGCTTTGGCGGCCAGCATAGAAATTCCTTCCACAAAAACCGTTGCGCTGCCGCAGTCGCCGATTGATTTATGGCCATAGCCGACATAAAACTTTTCCATAAAATTTTCCGCGCCTTTTTCTTCCAATGTTTGAAGGTGCGCCTTGATGCCGCCAGTGGAACGGGAATGCAGAGCCTGAAGCATAGCTTCGGCCTGGCCGTCAATCTTGGCTTCGGTGTTCAAAACCAGAACGAATCCCCCGTTTTTAAAATTCTTTACACAATGTTTTCCCACATTATCCATAAATTTCATCGATTTAAATTATTTTAAATTTTCTTTGAAAATATTTTCTACCTGTTTGTATAAGTTAGGAAAATCTCCGTTATTATCAATAATATAATTGGCGTAATTTTTAAGATCTCTGATTTGCGATTCCGATTCATCTTTGTTTGATTCCTTAAATTCCTCAAATGATTTTTTTGAATCATCAGTATTTTCGCTTCTTTTTATTATTCTCTCATAGCGTTTTTCAATGTCTGCATCAATATATACAAGTTTGAAAAACATAAGATCTCTTAAATAAAAAATGTCTTCCATTCTTCGCACTCCGTCCACCACAACTATGTCATGCTCATCATTATACGTATCATGATATATAGCTTTGGCCAAAATATCTTCCCCGAAATTCTTTCTCATTATGGTTGAAAGGGTCTGTAAATTATCCCGCGACTGTTCCAAATACACCCTGTTTAAAATATCCCGTAAAATTGTGGAAAATCTGTGCGTGCTTCCTTTGTGTTCATTGATGATATGCTTTGCAACTGTTCCCTTGCCACTTCCCATTTCGCCAGCAAGGCCTAAAATTAACTTCGCCATATTTTTTATTGTTTTTCAAAAATTAATTTATTTTTTGGAATATATTGCCTATATTTTATACCCGCTAAATCCAACATTTTATGCGAAGCTATTTTCACATCATCCGTATTGCTTTTATAATCATCGCTCTCATAAATTATTTCTTTTATGCCTGCTTGTATAATAACCTTCGCGCATTCATTGCAGGGAAACATCTTGCAATATAACTTAGCACCGCCCGTTGGCGCGTTAGCATTTAAAATAGCATTCATTTCCGCATGAACAACATAGGCATATTTTGTTTCACATAAGCGACCCTCTCTGCTCCAAGTCAGATCTTCATCTTTGCATCCTCTGGGGAAACCATTATATCCCATTCCGAGAATTATGTTTTTTTCATTAACGATACACGCTCCCGTTTGGGTTTTTGGATCTTTTGAGCGATTTGCAATTACTCGGCACATTTGCATAAAAGTTTCATCCCAATCAAAATAGTCTTGGCGCTTGTCTGTTTTCATATTTTTTGTATAAAAATAATGTTTGCTATTTAATTTTAGCCTTATTTTTAATCCACGTCAAAGCCATATTAAGCCATAAAAAAGACGCCTGCAAGGGCGTCTTTTATATATTTTCTAATAAGTTTATAAGCTAACTTTCACTCCCGGTCCCATGGTTGAGCAGACAGAAACTGAAATAATATATTTGCCCTTAGTTCCAGCCGGCTTGGCTTTGCTGACAGCTTCCATAAAAGCAACGTAATTTTCTTCCAACTTTTTGACGTCAAAAGATTTTTTTCCGATAACCTGATGGATAACTGCGGCTGAATCATTCTTGAAACTAATTTTCCCTTTTTTGAGCATTTCCACAGTTTCTTTGATTTTATCAGTCACTGTTTCCGTTTTCGGGCTTGGCATAAGTCCGCGTGGTCCCAAAATCTTAGCTACTTGAGCCAATTTTGGCATCATTTCAGGACTGGCTACGAAAATATCAATATTATTTACTTTGCTGTTTTTAATTTTTTCTATCAAATCTTCTGCTCCTACAATGTCAGCTCCGGCTTCCTGCGCTTCCTTGGCTTTGGTTGAAGTGACTACGCCGATTTTTTTTGTTTTACCGATTCCGTGTGGCAAAACAACGGCTGCACGAACTTGCTGTTCGCCCTTTTTCGGATCAATTCCCAAGCGTACATGAATTTCAACTGACTCATCGAATTTTGCAACCTTTCCTTCCTTAACAAGACTGAACGCTTCCTCGGCCTTGTATAATTTATTTTTTTCGACTTTTTCGGCAATCGCCTTATACTTTTTTCCTCTTTGCATAATTTTTGTGTGGTAAGTAATGTCCTGTCGCTCGAGAGTGACGGGACTCCCACTTAATTTAATTATTTTATATTATTCAACTTTGATTCCCATGCTTCTCGCTGTTCCGGCGATAATTTTTTTGGCGCCTTCTACATCATTAGCATTTAAATCCACCATTTTAGTCTTAGCAATTTCTTCGAGTTGCGCCTGAGTGATTTTTCCAACCTTGTCTTTGAGCGGATTAGCTGCTCCTTTTTCCGCCTTGGCAGCTTTTTTGAGAAGTTCTGCGGCTGGAGCCGTTTTCAGAATAAAATCAAATGAGCGGTCTTCATAAACAGTCAGTTCGACCGGCACAACTTCACCCATTTTATCTTTGGTTGCGTCATTAAAACGCACGCAAAATTCCTGAAGAGCAATTCCGTGCTGACCTAAAACCGGTCCGATTGGAGGCGCTGGAGTCGCTTTGCCTCCAACAACTTGTAGCTTAATTATAGTTTTTACCTTCTTGGCCATAATTTTATAAAACTCGAAATTCGAATATCGAAACTCGAAACAATATCTAAATAATAAATTCTAAATTCCAAACGGTTTAAATATTTGGATTTGGAATTTTTTGTTTGTTTCGAATTTAGGATTTCGTGTTTCGGATTTAAAACCTAAATAATTATTCTTGTGCTATTTCAAAATCTAACTTAATTTATAACTTGTTGATTTGTAAAAAGTCGAGCTCAACCGGTGTTTCGCGTCCGAAAATAGAAACGAGCACCTTAACTTTTCCCTTGTTTTCGTCAAACTCTTGCACTTTTCCGTCAAAATCTTTAAATGGTCCTTCATTGATTTTTACTGAATCGTTCACCTTGAGGTCAATCTTGTATTTCGGTTCTGCCACGCCCATTCTTTTCTTGAGCATGTCGATTTCATGAGGATCAACCGGTGTTGGGGTCGTGCCGAGTCCGATGAATCCGGTCACATTCGGCGTGTTGCGAACCACATACCAAGATGCATCAGTCACAATCATATTCACCAGAACATAGCCTGGATATATTCTTTCTTCAAATACGGTCCTTTTACCGCCCTTGATTTTAATCTTGTTTTCTTTAGGAACCATCACATCAAAAATGAGATCTTGCATGTCCATGGATTCAATACGCTGCTTGAGATTCCTGGCCACATTGTCTTCATAGCCGGAATATGTGTGGATCACATACCAAGCCCTTCCATGATGTTGTGTCTGCTTCGCCATATGCGCTTCGCTAAATTCAAAATTCAAATTTCAAAATTAAAAATTATTGTGTCGCTTCGCAAAAATTTTTAAATAATCATGAGCGTAGCGAATTCATAAATTTTGATTTTTGACTTTTGATTTTTTAATTACTTTATAATAAATGTCTTCAAAACATAACTAAAAACAAAATCCAATCCGCCTAAAAATGCTGCTACTGCCAAACTGACCGCTACCACCAATCCTGTATATTTTATTGTCTGTTTCTTGGTCGGCCAATTGACTTTGAAAAGCTCTTCTTTGGCTTCCTGAAGAAACGTAATTATTTTGTTCATAATGAAATTTTGGGTTTTTTAAAAAGCCTTTGGGGGCTTTTTCTATGGTTTAAATATACACTGTATTTATTATGTTGTCAAATGGCTATTATATAAAAGAAAAAGCCTCTGCGATACTACACAAAGGCTTCCTTATTGCTGTTTTGTTTAAAAAACTGCTGTTTAACCGTTTACAACGAATCTTATCCTACACCATTCGGCTTGAAGATTCCGCCATTCGGCATAAAGTTGCTTTAGGCGGATACGTTTCTCAGCAGCCTTCTTGACATCTTCATAGCGCCCTTCATCGAGGGCTCTGATTATTTCGGCATCATCAATGTCAAGATGGATTTTTTTAGCAAGCTCGTTGCCCACACGAATATCCCCCATGTCCAGCATTCTGTGAATATCCTTCCGGTCAGGATATTCCGCTTTTACTTTTTCAATGAACTCTTTTGTATACAAAACTTTTTTCCTCCTTTTTTATTATTTTTGCTTCCTATTATTTTTACGCTTCAGCTTTTATTTTTATTCCGAATTGCCACCTTAGCACGACTTTTCTATGCTGTCAATTAACCGGTCTGGCTACTATTATTGAAAACATTTTTATAATAAAAATAAACAACCACTAGCTAAAACGCTAGTGGTTTTTATCTTGCAGGCTAAC
>DAIUDF010000002.1:0-74147 GCA_036845785.1 Candidatus Moraniibacteriota bacterium
TGGGTTACGGTGGTGCTCCTGATGAAGAGTATATCCTCGAAGTTCAGGATTTAATGGATTCATCAAAAGATATGACTTTTCAGGAAGACTTAGATTTACAGATTGATGACCCCATAGCGAGCTACTGCCAAAAATTACGAACAATAATTGATTGGCAGACGTTCAACCGTCATTCCCTGAAAATTGCTGTGGACACAATGCACGGAGCGACAAGCGGCGTTTTGAGAAGTGTGCTTTTGGGGAGCAAGGCTGAAGTATCGGAAATCCATAATGACTTTGATCCGTATTTTGGCGGAACTGCTCCTGAACCAATGGAAAGCAATACCCATGAACTCCAAAAGCTTATATCTAGCGGACAATACGATCTGGGAATTGCCCATGATGGAGATGGAGACAGGATTATGGCGGTTATTCCGAAAGTCGGTTATTTGTCACCGCAGGATGTGGCAGTAATCCTGTTGTGGTACTTGGTCAAAGCAAGAAAACAAGAGGGTATTGTTGTTGGCAGTGTGACAATGAGTAAACGGTTGTCTCTGGTGGCAAATTATCTGGGACTTGCTTATAAGGAAGTCCCTATTGGATTCAAGAATGCCTGTGAAATAATGAGAAACGAGAAAGTTCTCATTGCAGGAGAGGAAAATGGCGGAATAGGATTCGGGTTTTATTTGCCAGAAAGAGACGCCACACTTGCAGCCACTCTGCTTTCCGAAGCTGAGATAAATTATAGTGGAGGAATCAATGCAATTTTCGCGGAAGTGGAGAAAGTAGCAGGAAAGTCCGGTTTTTCCAGACTCAATCTGAAACTTATCACTTCGCCTACAATTGTCATGGAGAAACTAAAAAAAGAGCCTCCGGAAAGATTCGCTGATCAGAAGGTTTTAAGAGTAAGTGAAACTGATGGGTTGAAGTTTTTTCTTGCGTCGGGAGATTGGGTTAATATCCGTGCTGCTGGTACAGAAGAGCTTCTGCGTGTTTATGCTGAATCTAATGACAAGCAGAAAGCTTTGGAAATTGCCAAAACAGCCAAAGAAATCATCAGAAGAATCGAAAGGATATGAATAATGATAAACTGGAATATAACAACTCCGAGGAAGCTGATTTCGGGCAGAGGAGGTATTTCTTTCCTGCCCAAACTATTGAAAGAACTGAACATCAAGATGCCATTCACAATTATTGACCCGAAAGTCAAAAAAACAAATTTTGGAAAGCGACTTCCTGATATTTGCGAAAATTCATTTGACGGTTTTGGGACAAATCCGACATTTTCTCAAGTAAACGATGGAATTCTTTTTTTCCGCAAGGGTAAGTATGATTCCATCATTGCAGTCGGTGGTGGAAGTGCTATTGACTTGGCCAAGGTTGTCGGCCTGACTGCTGCAAACGGAGGAATAGCCGAAGATTATTTTCAAAGCAAGAAGGCGGAAGTTCAGCCAGTGCCTATTGTAGCTATTCCTACAACCTGTGGAACAGGGGCAGAAAGCAGTCCATTTGCTGTTATCATGAATCCCGATGTTCCCAAAAAGAGAGGCATAGAAAGTAGTTTTCTTATGCCTACCGCAGTAATTCTTGATTCTGAGTCACTGGTTTCTCTTGAAAGGGTCATGATTGCTGCAACAGGAATGGATGCCCTTACTCATATTCTGGAATCCCATATATCCAAAAAGGCAACGGCTATGACTCGGATTGTGAGTAAAGGACTTCTTTGCTCTGTTCGTGAATCGCTGGAAAAAGCCGTATGGGATAAAGATATTTCGGCGCTGGAAACATTGCAGTCTATTGCATTTACGGCGCGATTGCTTTATCCAAGAACTGGATTGAGCATAGCTCATGCCCTATCACACCCCCTGGGTGCATTTACTGGTATGCATCATGGCTTGGCAGTTGTGATGTTTCTTGAGGCTTCGATGAAATTCAACTTGCCAAGTTGTATGGATTCTTTTCAAGAGGCAGAAAGAGTTATGGGGTTTTCTTATAGTGGCGAATTGCTGTCATGGACACGTTCAATTATTGAGAAATCGGGAATAATGACAGAAATTTCTAACCATCTTGCTCCGTTTCGTAATTTGCCCATTGAGAGAATTGCTTCAGAGGCACTTCAAAGTAGTAATATTCCTTCCAATCCAAGAGAGATTGGATTGGCGGAAACTTGCGAAATTATAAACGAATCATTGACTGAATTTGGGAGGTGACATGAAAACTGAAAAAAAGATTATGGAAGCATTTCATGCCCTGGCTAATATTTTGGAAACATATTTCAGCTTTGAACGCCAGATAATGGCAACTGCATCTTTTAAGACTGGCGCGAGCGGAAGCGAGGAAATAGTTACCGAAGTTGATAAGGAGGTGGAAGAAATCTGTATCAAATTTCTCTCATCGTTCTTTCCAGAAATTCCGGTTCTTGCCGAAGAACATTACGTGAAAGGAAACACTATTCCTAACGAGGGTTGGGTTTTCATTATTGACCCGATTGACGGCACAGCCGAGTTTTCCAGAGGAAGCCATGAATGGTCAATTTCTCTTTCCGCTGTTAAGAATCTCAAGCCCTATATTGGTATGCTTTTTATGCCACAGAACAATTTGAGATTATCAGCTCGTAAGGGAGAAGAGGTGATTTGCAACGGGGAGAGATTATCTGCAAAGGCACAAAGTGGTAATGCGAGAAAAATTGTAGTAAGTCCGAGGCAAGTCCAAATTCCCGAATTCAAGTCCAAGATTCAAAGAAGCGGACTGAAGCCCATTCCTGTTCCAACACTGACCATCAAGATAGTTTCTATCCTTATGGGAAAGGCTGACGCGGGGATATATTTTTCCCAAGAAGGGAAATCGGCGAATATCTGGGACTATGCAGCCGCCATCTTGCTACTTGAGGAGTTCGGAGGAAAAATGACTTCGCTTGATGGCTCAGCGATGCCGTTTGGTGGTCGAGGAATTATTCATAAAGATGGTTGGCTTGCCACTAATCGTCTATGCAACCACGATGAACTTTTAAAGAGCCTGCAATGAAATTGCGAAAGGAGAAAAAACATAATGTGCCCTGACTTCAAATGAGGTTGGGGCATTTTACTTTTTTGATAATTATGGGTATCATGAACTTAAGATTTAGTAACAGTTAAAAATAATTTTATGTCCAATAAAGTTGAAAAATGGGAAGAATTATCAAGAGAAATAGCTTTTCAAAAATACAGTAGAAAAATAGAAAAAGTGATATATAAAATGCCTGACGGGAATGAGAAAGATTTTTATATTAAAAAAGAAGGACCTGCTGTTGGAATGTTAGCTATAACAAAAGATCAGAAAGTCATACTCGTTAAACAATTTCGCCCAGGTCCGAATGAAATTTTAAATGAGCTTCCGGGCGGATATATTGAAAAAAACGAAAAACCAGAAGATGCAGCTGAAAGAGAACTTCTAGAGGAAACTGGTTATAAAGGAAAAACACATTTGGTGGCCACCGCTTTTGATTGTGCATATTCTACAATGAACAGATATTGCGTGGTGGTTACTGAATGTGAAAAAGTTGCCGAACAAAATCTCGACAAAACTGAATTTGCAGAAGTAGTTTTAATGTCACTTGCAGAATTTCGTGAATTACTCAAGGGTGGTAAAAATACTGATGTTGAAATAGGATATAGGGGGTTAGATTTTTTGGGATTATTGTAATTTTATTAAATTAGAAGATTTAAAAAACGAAAAATTTTTATGTGATAAAGCCATCGCTGACGCTCATCATGGCGCCACCTGGGTCGAATCCGACGGCGCTGGCAAAGGCAGCAGGTTTATTGTTGAAGTGCCACTGAATGCAGGAGTATAATGTATTGGGTAGAATGTAGAATGTATAAATGCAAAAATCAACAAAAAAACAATCCGAAGGGGTTGTTTTTTTTGTTGCACAGTATTTTATTTGATGATATAATATCACTATAACTAATTTAGTTTAAAAACATGAAACAAAAAATACAACAAAAGGAAAATAATAATGTGAATAAAAATAAATTGTATGCATATATTGATGAGTCAGGACAAGATACAAAAGGCTTGATTTTTATTGTGAGCATTCTGGTTTTAGAAAAAGAAAGAGAAAACATTTGCCAAATACTGGAAAAAATTGAAAATGAAAGTGGCAAGAAAAATACAAAATGGAATAAATCAAAACATAAATTTCGTAAGAAGTATATTGAAGAAATAACTAAAAGAGATGAATTAAAAAATAAAATATTTTTTGATACTTTTAGTGATACAAAAAAATACATTGAGCTAACGTCATTTGCTACTGCCAAGGCTATACTTAAAAAATCTAGCGATAATTATAAGGTAACTATTTTTATAGATGGTTTTAAGAAAAAGGAGATAGAAATTTTCAGCAAGGGTTTAAGAGATTTAAAAATAAAGACGAGAAAAATTCGGGGAGTAAAAAAAGACGAAAATAATGCTTTCATTCGTCTGGTGGATGCTATTTGTGGATTAGTGCGGGATGCAAATGATAATAATAAGTGGGCAAAAGAGGCTATTGAAAAACTAAAAAAAGAAAAACTCGTTTCTGAGCTTTAAAAAAACAAAACCCCCGTCTATAGGGGGAATAGCCTATCCTCGCGGAGACCCGCCATACGGACGGTGTTCGGCTACTGTTTGACTCTATTATAATGCATGCAATAATTTTGTCAATAGTTACTACAGAAGGAGTTACATTTTTCTTTCAGTTTTTTATGGTAGTATGATTATGAAAAATATTGAAGTAAAAGTTTGTATTAATAGCTTTAATGATGTGATTCATAGATTGGAAAAAATAGGAGCTAAATATAAAGGGGAATTGCATCAAGTCGACAGGTATTATAATTGCAGAACCGGAAGATTGAAATTGCGTGAGATTGATAAGAAAAATCTAGAGTTGATATTTTATTCAAGACCTGATAAAAAAAGTGCCAAAGTCTCTGATTATGAGATTTTGGAGGTTCCAGAAAATTTAAAACAAAAAACCGAAAAAACCTTTAAAAAAGCTTTTGGCGAGAAAGTAATTGTAAAAAAAGATAGAAAATTGTGGATGTATAAAAATACAAGAATTCATTTAGATAAAGTTGCAAAACTTGGTTATTTTTTGGAATTGGAAACCTTGGTTAAAAAGAATATGAAGAAATCAAAAGAAGAATATAAAGAAATTTTTTCTTTCTTAGATCTTGATAAATATAAAAAATATAAAAAATCCTACAGTGATATGCTGCTGGCAAAAATATAGCATATAGATGGTACTGGCTTCTGACGCCGGCAAGGGAAGCAGGTTTATTGTGGAAGTGCCACTGAATGCAGGGGGTTAATTAATTTTGAATTTATAATTTAGAATTTCGAATGAATTTTTAATGAAAAAATGACTGAAACAAAAAGCAAAAATAAATATGATCTAGAAGAAAGAACTTCTAAATTTGGAGAGAACACAATATTATTCTGCAGAAAAATACGTCAAGATACGATTACTAAGCCATTAATTTCTCAGTTAGTACGTTCTGCTACAAGTGTCGGAGCAAATTATGTGGAAGCCAATGGCGCAAGTTCGAAAAAAGATTTTAAAAACAAAATACATATTTGCAAAAAGGAGGCTCAAGAAAGCAAGCACTGGTTTAATATGCTTGCAATTGCTTATCCTGAAAGCATAAATGACGCAGAAAGATTACAAAAAGAAACGCAAGAACTAATTTTGATTTTTGGAAAAATTATTTCAACATTAAGAAATTAGGATTTTAATCAAAATTCAAAATTAGAAATTAAAAATTAAGCTCGAAAAGCAACCATAAGAAGGTTGTTTTTTGTTTGTAAAAATAATGCTTTTCTTCAGGCGGTATTTATTGTACAATTAAGAAGTAGGGGATTAATTTTAATTGCGGAATAAAAAATATGCGGATTTTGTTTTTCAATCACCAATTTTTGCCATCAACCAATGAAGCAGACGATATCACGCATCGTCTTCTTTCTGAGTTTGCCAAAAATCCTGAGATCCATGCCGATCTCGTAACTTTTTCCATTGATGGAAAAGAGCGCGTTTTGAAGATGGGAGGGAACATAACCATTCATGAAATTCCGAACAAAAACAAAAACAGCGATTCAAACAGCGGAATTTTGAAACAGGGCTGGCAGATGTATAAATATGCCAAAAAACTTGCAAAAATGAACAGCTATGACCTGATCCATTCTTTTTCTTTGGTTCCTTTCGGTTTTGCTTGCCGGCGCCTGGGAAAAAAAATAAATGTCCCATTCATAATTTCTCTTCGCGCTTCTGATGTTATTGCAAATCAAGCCAGACCGGGATTTTTGCACAATACTGTTGCCAAAAAAATAATAGAAGCTTGGGAAAGCGCCAGTTTTATTGTTGCCAGCAGCCAGTGGCTGGCCAGCGTTGAGCTGAAAAGCAAGCCTTTGAGAAAAATAAGCATAATTTACAATGGCGTTGATACGAAATATTTTTCTCCTAATCCCGACAAAAAAAAGGCTGACGATGTGTTTACAGTTGTCTGTTCACTGCCTTTTGAATCGGAAAACGGCATTCGCTTTTTAATTCAAGCTTTTAATATCCTGATAAGGCGCTATGAAAATCTGCGTTTAGTCATAATGGGCGACGGACGGGAAAGAGCTTCTTTGGAACAACTGGCAATGGGATTGAATCTGGATAAAAAAGTTATTTTTACCGGAATAATTCCGCAAGAGAAAATGTTGGAATATTATCAGTCAGCCAGTATTTTTGTTTCACCTTCTCTAAGGGAAAATTTTGAGAAATCCATTGTTGAAGCTTTGGCTTGTGGCTTGCCGGTGGTCGCAACTGATGTTGGGGCAGCCAGAGAATTTGTGGAAGACACAGAGAATGGCTTTATTGTTGAACCAAGAAACTCATACCAGATGGCTGAAAATATTGAAAAATTTCTGCTGGATAGCAAATTGGCAGAAAAAATGGGGGAAAAGAGCAGGGAATTTTCAGAAAAGATAGACTGGGAAAGGGTGGCTGGCAAATATTTTGATTTATACAAAAAAACAGCAGATGTTTCCAGAATCGAAAAAGAAGAATAGCAGGAAACATTTTTATATTTGAAATTACATCTTAAAACAGGAAAGATGGCCACTATTTGCCCCAAAACGACATTTCTTATATAATAAGAAAGGAGTTTTTTAGCCTAATTTTAACAAAAAATTCCTTAGGAAGCGAAATAATAATTAATCAAAAGTAAGCTTGGAGTCCTTAATAATAGGGGCCCAATCTTATTTAACAGGGTCAATGGAAAAGCCCTATTTATCAGTGGTTGTTCCTCTTTATAATGAAGAAGGAAACGTCAAAGAGTTGCACAAGCAAATTTTAGCCGCTTGTCAGGCACTGGGAAAATCTTTTGAAATAGTGTTTGTTGATGACGGCTCAAGTGACGGAACTATTAAGGATTGCGAAAATCTTTCACCGCTAACCTTGGTAAAATTCAGAAAGAATTTTGGCCAAACTGCCGCTTTTGACGCCGGAATCAAGCAGGCCAAGGGAGAGATTATCATCACAATGGACGGCGATTTGCAAAATGACCCCAAGGACATCGGTCTTTTGCTGGAAAAAATGAATGAAGGATTTGATGTGGTTTCCGGATGGAGATTTGAAAGAAAAGACACTTTTATGAAAAAGTTTTTTTCCAGAGGCGCCAATCTCCTCAGGAAATTTTTAGTGGAAGATAATATTCATGACAGCGGCTGCAGCTTGAAGGCTTACAAAAAAGAATGTTTTGAAAATGTCGATCTTTTCGGAGAAATGCACCGCTTTATGCCGGCCATTTTGCAGTTTGACGGATATAGGGTCGGAGAAGTTAAAGTTTCTCATCATCCGCGAATTCATGGCAAAACGAAATATAATTGGCGAAGAGCCATCAAGGGTTTTGTGGATATGATTTCTATTTGGTTTTGGAGGAAATATTCCAACAGGCCGCTCCATTTATTCGGAGCCACAGGCATTATTTTTTCGCTTGTCGGTTTTGCCATCCTTGCTTGGATGGGCGTGGAAAAGATATTTTTTGGAATGTCGATTGCGGAACGAAACTGGCCGTTGATCGGAGTATTTTTTGTGCTTGTTGGAATCCAACTTTTTGTGTTCGGACTTCTGGCTGACATTTTGCTCAAGATATATTACAAAAACCGAAACGCGATGAATTATAATATAAAAGAAACAATTAATCGATAGCAAGTTCATAAAGCTCATAAAGTAAAATTTTTTAATGAACTCTATGAACTTTTGACTTGAAAAACTAAAACTATATGAAGATTGCAGTCATTGGAACAGGTTATGTGGGTTCAGTTACCGGTGCATGTTTTGCCGAAATGGGCAATAATGTGGTTTGTGTCGACAAAGATCAAAAAAAAGTGGATCAATTTGCCAGCGGCAAAGTTCCTTTGCATGAAAACGGCTTGGATGAAATTGTTGAACGCAACTTGAAGAATAAAAACCTTTCCTTCACTACAAATTTGGAGGAAGCGATCAAGGAAAATGACATTATTTTTATTGCAGTTGGAACTCCTCCAAATGAAGATGGTAGTGCAGATCTCAGCCATGTTTTGGATGTTGCAAAATCAATCGGGCAAACAATGGACCACCCTTTGATTATCATTGACAAATCTACGGTTCCAGTCGGTACGGCTGAGTTAGTCAGGAAAACTATCTCTGGTGAACTTGAAAAGCGTGGCGAAAAAATCGAATTCAATGTTGTCAGCAATCCAGAATTTTTGGCGCAAGGAACAGCCGTCAAGGATTTTTTAGAGCCAAGCCGGATTGTTGTCGGATCAGATAATGCTGAAACCATAAAAATATTGCAGGATATGTATGCTCCGTTTACCCGCCGAGAGGGCAGGTTTTTTGCCATGGATCAAAAAACAGCTGAAATTGTTAAATATGCTTCCAATTGTTTCTTGGCGGCCAAAATTTCTGTCAATAATGAACTGGCAAACATCTGCGCCAAGGCTGGGGCTGATTTTGACAATGTCCGCAAAGCCATGGGCGCAGATCCAAGAATCGGAGAACCTTTTATGTATGCCGGTCCTGGATTTGGAGGCTCATGCTTTCCAAAAGACGTAAAAGCTCTAATAAAAACTGCTAAAGATCTAGGATATGATGCTGAAATGTTCAGGCAAACATTAGTTACAAATGAAAAACAAAAATTCGTTTTGTCTCAAATGGTTATTGATAAATTTGGAGAAGATCTGAAAGGCAAAACATTCTCTGTTTGGGGGCTGGCTTTCAAGGCAGGCACGGATGATATGCGCGAATCTTCAGCGCTGACAATCATTAACGAACTTATTAAGCACGGCGCTAAGATCCAGGCTTATGATCCGGAAGCTATGCATATGGCCAAGTGGCCGGAATATTTTGGCGATAATCCAAACATAACCTATCTTGAAGACAAATATAGCGTGCTAAAAGATGCCGATGCCTTGCTTGTTGTGACTGAATGGAAAGATTTCAGGGCGCCTGATTTTGAAGAAATTAAAAAACTTTTGCATCGTCCCGTGATTTTTGACGGTCGTCTGCTTTATGATCCGAAAAAAATGAAAGAACTCGGGTTTGAGTATAAATCGATAGGAAGAGGGTAGGATTATGTAGCTATGAGATATGTATTAATATTATTAATATCACTTTTTATTTTTGTCTTGGAATTTTCGTATTCACAAGCTTTTAGTTTGGGGATAATTACGGATATTCATGCTGGCGGTTCAAAAGATGTTGAAAGATCGGAGAAAAACATTATGTACCCAAGTCGATATTGCATCAATCTCGAGAGAATAAAAAAATCAGGGGTTGATTATATATTGTCTTTAGGGGATAACACTTTGAATGGGAAAGAATCAGAAGCCAAGAAGGCGCTAAAATGCATGAAGGGTTATGACGTTTTATGGGTGAAGGGAAACCATGACAAAGAAGTTGCCTGGCAATTTTTTAGAACTCCCAATTATTACAGCAAGCAAATTGAAAATTGGAAGATAATAGTTTTGGATTCTTCAAAAATTGATCCCAGTAGTTCAGGCGGTTTTCGAGATGATCAGCTAGAATGGCTGAAAAAAGAGTTAAATGAAAATGATTCAAATGATATTGAAAATATATTTATAGCGATGCATCACAATGTTTTTGAAAAATTTGCCCTTTTTCCCAGTCCCGGATTCCTCAACATTCTTTTTCCTCAATTTTCCGAACCGATCCAGCTGGAACGGATAAATCTTGTATATAAAAAATTTATAGAAATAATAGAATCAAACAATAAAGTCAGGTATGTCTATTCCGGGCACCTTCATTTGAATAATAGGTGTCTCCAGATGGGTAACATAGAATATTGTTCTGTTCCGTCTGTTTCTACGATGAATTACGAAGGCTACTTCAAGGAGCTGTCATTAGAATAAATAAAATAACATAAAATGAAAAAATTTTTTGATAAAGTTAAAGAAAAAAAATTCTTCTGGTTTTTATTTGCTTGTATTTTAATACTAGGGATATTTCTAAGAACATATAATTTTCATGACTGGCTAAGATTCAGCATGGATCAATCGAGAGATGCCCTTATAATAAGCAAAGCAATTAGTGGGGAAGAAAAGCTCCCCCTTTTGGGACCGCTTGCAGGAGGAACAGACTTTCACCTGGGTCCTGCCTATTATTATTTTTCCTATTTGTCCGCTAAGATTTTTGGAAACGAGCCTGACAAAATGGCGTTTCCCAGCCTGTTTTTTTCGATTCTTGCGATGCCTCTTCTGTTTGTCTTCTTGAGAGAATATTTTGACAGGAAAATTTCTCTCATTTTAATGGCAATCATGAGCATTTCGTATTTTTCCATTGTTTATTCAAGATTTTCTTCAAATCCGAACATTACACCATTTTTTGTTTTACTTTTGCTGTATACTTTTTTAAAGGTGCTCAATAGGAAAAAAGATAATGATTGGCTGTGGTTTTCTTTAATGGGAATGGCATTGGGAATTGGAATCCAGCTTCACACGACTCTTCTGGTTATTTTACCGTTTGCCACTCTAGCTGTCTTTGCTTACTTATTTAAGAAATACGGTGGGAAAATGATTAAAGGCTTTTTTGTTGTTCTGGCTTTTGCATTAATCCTTAATTCGGGGCAGATCGCCAATGAAATTAAAACAGATGGAGCAAACACCAAAGCTTTCTTTAAAGGCATTGAAAAAAAGAGCGGAGGAGAGTCTTTCACAAAGAGACTTCTCCTGATCTCATCTTGTCAAGCAAGGGCTAATTCAAATATAATCTCTTCCTTGCCTACAATTGAAAATTGCTCTAAGAATTACGATTTGTCAAAACCAGCCCCAAAAGAACAGCTGGGAGATATGATAAGCAGCAGATATCCAAGGAGGGCGGTTTTTTGGTCGGGAATAGTTTTTTCAATACTGTTTTCCTTGTTTGGGTATGCGTTGCTTGTTTTTTATTTTTTGAAAGAGAAGGAAGAAAAAGCTAAAAATTTTTTGGGAACCGTTCTGCTTTTCAATTCCATCTCGCTGGTTTTTCTTTTTCCTATAACCTTATATATTTCGATAAATTATTTCATATTTTTATTTTTCGTTCCCTTTGTTCTTCTCGGGCTTTTTTATAAGTTTCTGACAGAGAAATTTGGGAATCTAGGCAGGAATGTCTTTTTTGCCGTTATCTTTATCCTGCTCTGCTCCTCTTTTATGGTGGACAGGAATGCTTATCGTAAATATGCGAATGGTCTTAATAATAATGTGGGCAACAGCGACCTGGAAGAAGTGGAAGAGATTTTTTCTTATATGCTGGAGAAATCATCAAAAAATCCGGTGCTGCTCAGCGGAAGGATAGGATATGTTGAAAGATTTTCAGAGCCACTTGTTTATTTCTTTTCGGTCTCAGGTAAAGAAATTTTAGAACTTAAGTCAAACAGCATAAGCAATCTGGAAGTTTCAGAAGTTTTTTATATACAAAAAAAAGGATCCGAAGACATAAAAAAAGATAAAATTGTTGACGGTTTTTCGGTGACCGACGGCAAAAGATTCAAGGCTGTGGACGTGTATTTCATAAAAAAATAACTTTTTGATTTAATCATCCAAAAATGGTATAAATAATTCTATAAGTCTTTAATTTTTCTAAAACATCAATATGAAGATAATCTTTTTTAATTATGAATTTCCGCCACTGGGCGGTGGAGCTGGCAACGCTTCCTTCTATATGTTACGTGAATATACCAAGAATCCTGATATTCAGGTAGATTTCGTCACGTCTTCCATAGATGAAAAACAGCATCTGGAAAAAATGGGCAGCAACATTGCAATTCACCGATTGCCAATTGGGAAAAATCCCGACAATATCCACTATCAATCCCAAAAAGAACTTTTGAAATACACTTGGGAAGCTTATAAATTTTCAAAGAAGTTAGCTAAAGAAAATAAATATGATTTAACTCACTCTTTTTTTTCGGTGCCATGTGGCGTGATCTCATTGCTTTTAAAAAGAAAATTCGGAATTCCTTATATTATATCGCTGCGAGGTTCGGACGTTCCGGGCTATAGTGAAAGATTCACGGCTTTATATAAAGTCATTACTCCGATCATAAAAAAAATATGGAAAGAAGCTTATTTTGTGATAGCCAATAGCCAAGGTTTAGCTGAGCTTGCCCTGAAATCCAAGCCAGAAAAAGAAATCGGCATAATTCCCAACGGCATTGATACTAAAGAATTTTTTCCAGCTCCTGAAAAAAATGAGGCGGATAAGTTTACGATTATCTGTGTTTCACGCGTCACCCCGCGCAAAGGAATACGTTTCTTAATTCAGGCTTTTAATATTTTGTCTAAACGCTATGATTATCTCCGCTTGATTATTGTCGGAGATGGAAATGAACGTGCATCACTCGAAGATTTAGTGCAGACCTTGGGACTCAAAGAAAAAGTTTTATTTACAGGACCTGTTTTGCATGAAAAAGTTTTGGAATATTATCAAAAAGCCAATATTTTTGCTTTGCCATCAATGAACGAAGGTATGAGCAACACCATGTTGGAAGCCCTGGCTTGCGGTTTGCCCCTGATTGCAACTAATACAGGGGGGACAAAAGAATTGATTGAGGAGGGACAAAATGGCTTTATTGTAAAAATGAAAGAAGCTAATGATTTGGCGGAAAAAATTGAAAAATTCTTGTTGGACAAAAATTTGGAAGCCAGAATGGGTCAAGCTAGTCGGGAACTAGCAGAGAAACTCGATTGGTCGGTGGTAGCTAATGAATATTTTGCTTTATATCAAAAAACAGTTAATTTGCCAAAGATAAAGCAAGGAGAATAAAATAAAATGCTAAATATTAAAAAATGGCTTAAATTTATTTTGAAATTAATTGTCAGTCTGGCTTTTGTTGCTTGGCTTATTTTTAAGGTTGATTGGCAGGAAGTTCTTTTTTATTTTGAAAAAATTTCGCTTTGGCAAACTCTCTTGTATATAGCAGTGGTTATCCTGAGTATTACGGTGTCTTCTTATAAATGGAAAATTTTAGTCGAATTTAAAAAATTCAATGTGCCACTTGAAAAAGCTTTTCAATTGTATCTGGCCGGAATTTTTATCAATAATTTCATGCCGTCTTTCATTGGCGGAGATACTTACAAAGCCTATCAGCTAGGTAAAGAAAAGAAAGAATATGTTTCAGCTGCTACTAGCGTTGTTATGGATAGAATAACCGGGCTTTTGGGAGCTATGTTACTCTCAGTTTTTTTTGCTCTTTTTAACTGGGGCGTTGTTTCAAAATACCAAGTTTTGATTATTATTTTAGGTATAATAATTGCGTCTTTGGTGGCCGTAATTATTTTATTAATCGCAGCCAGGCTTTCTTTTTGGGAAAAAATTTCCAAATATATACCGGAAAAAGTGCTTAGAATCATTAGAGACTTGCTGCATTATGTGAGCGATAGAAAAATGATGTTCAAAATATTGGTTTTGTCGCTGATTTTTAACTTTATTGGTCTGGCGGTTGCCAACTATGTTTTGTTTTGGGGCTTGGGAATAGAAATTGATATGCTAAACTATTTGACAGTTATATTTTTAATCAGCATCGTTTCTTCAATTCCGATTAGCATAAATAACATAGGCATTAAAGAATGGGCCTACGTTACATTTTTTGGTTTTTTCGGAGTGGCTTCTTCGGGAGTGGTGGCGGTGGCACTTCTTAGCCGGGTGATCCAAATGGTTATCAGTTTCGCAGCAGTTCCGTTTTATTTGAAAAACAAAAAATGACAATTTGCAAATTAAAAATTAAAAAACGCTCTTACTCGGGCGTTTTTTGTTAGAAATATTTTAAAGAAATTATTTGTAAAGCATGTTCGCCGGAACTATTTTAACATAGTTTTCTTCTCGTCCGCCTATGATAACTTTCTTTATATAGTTTTCGGTTAGATATGCTTCCTTAAGATCAATGATGCTGTCAACGCCTGGAGCAAGTTTAAATGTCTTGGATTTTCTTCCGGAAGAAGCAATGACATAGTCGAAATGATAGGATTTAAGATCCTTTTTGCTGTATCCAATTACACATTTTCCCACAAATTCTGCGCAGACAGCGCCTTTGTCCGACCATATAACAATACTCCTGGCATCGGGCAGGGAATTCAGATATCTGGCTGTTTCATAGCTTCCATCACCCATATCTTTGTAATTTAGGAGGTATTTTTGAGGAAGAAGAGGAGAAGCGAAAGCAAAATAGAAAGGACGAATTGAAAAAATTCCAATCAGTGAAATTGTAAAAACTATAATAATCGCAAGAATTCGTGAAACATACTTTCTGATTTTTTCTAGAGAAATTATTTGTGATAACCCAATGGCACTAATTATAAGGGCCAGAGGATAGAGCGTAATTTGATATCGGACAGTTGCCGCAACGTTATTAACCGAAGAAGCAAAATAATAGAAAAGGATAAAAATTGAAAAATATAAAATTATACAGGCTTCCAAATTGTAAGTAGCTTTTCTTCTCAGGTTTTTATACAGAGCAAAAATCAAAGCAATCAGAGCCAGAGGACATATTCCAAAAATCAAGCTGTATGTGTCAGCAAGAATTGCTCCAACGTAAGAATTGAAAATATTTGATGCGCCAATGCCTTTCGGAGAAGAAAGAATTGAAACAAAGTCAAAAGGTTTCATTCCTAGATATGTGTCCAATATCGCAAAAATTATCACAAAAAGAAAAATTGCCGAAACAATTTGGACAAAATAGTGCCTGTATCTGGAGAAAAAATTCAGGATAAATTGCATCACTTTATTTTTTAAAGCAAAAATATCAAAAACTATAAAGGCAAAAACGCCCACAAAAAGCGGCCAAGTTGTTTTAAATGCCTGGCTCAAGAAAGTTCCTTTTAAAAGCACATTAAAATTAACCCAAGTTGCTGGATAGAAGACAAAAAAGATGGCAACAGAAACACCAACTATTATCAGATAATTTATAAAAGATTTTTTAAGATATTTTTGAAGCGGGGGTTTTTCTTCAGAAAAAATGTATTCGAGAAATGGAAGCATAAAGAAAAAAATGTACAGAATATTTGCGACATACTTAGTAAGAAGCGCCAATCCCATAAAAAATCCGCTCAAAATAAGATAGGATTTTTTTTCTTCTTTTTTGAAAACAAAATAGCTTAAAAGAGAGAGTGGCAGGAAAATCCATAGCAGTGAATCAGGATTTATTATAAGGGAAACCCCAAAGATGATAGGAGAAAAACTAATGAGAATAAATCCAAAAAGAGCGATAGTATTTCCGAAAAGTTTCTTCAGAAAAAAATAAAAAACTAAAAGCATCATTGTGCAAAACAAGAAAATTGGCAAGCGAAAATAAAAATTTATAGCTCTTATATGCCCAAGTTGTTCATCTGTTTTTTGCTCATCACGCAGATATTTATATTGCATCGGATCGTATTTCAAAAGACCAAAGCCGGACAAAATTGCCACGGTTATCCCGGGTTTATCATTCACACTTGTAGATTTCCATTTATAATTTTTGACTGCATTCCAAAATTTTGAAGTTCTCCCATATGTCCAATAGGGCTCGTCTACAGCAGAATATATTCCCAATCTTGAAAAACCTAAAAATAAATTTATGGCTAAAATAAGAGCTATTATTATTGGTGCAACTATTTTTTTGAGCATGTTCATTTTATATTATTATGTGACAATTCTAACATAATTTAAGCCTTTTTTACAAGCTATAAACATCTTTTACAAAAAGATTTTTTCTGCTATTATTTACTTATGATAAAGAGCACAAAAAAATGGACAGTGGTTGCCTTATTTATTGTTATTGTTGGGGCAATATTTGTTAGAACCTACAATTTCAATGACTGGCTCTATTTTAAGATGGATCAATCAAGAGATGCATTTTTAATCGACAACATAGCTGAGAATGGACCGGGGTATCTGCCTCTTTTAGGAGCTAGAGCCGGAGCAACTGAAGTAGAAAAAGGCTTTTTGCGACTGGGACCTATTTTCTATTATTTTCAATATATTTCAACCCAGATCTTTCATTCAACTGAACCGGCTGTCATGGCTTATCCCGATTTATTTTTTTCGGTAGCGGCAATTATTCTCTTATATTTTTTTGCCAGGCTTTATTTTTCTCGCAAATATTCACTGATGATTATGGCGATGTATGCTTTTTCGTTCATTATCATCCAATATTCGCGTTTTGCTTGGAATCCAAATTCGTTGCAGTTTTTTCTTCTGCTTAGCTTCTATGGGATGCTGAGATTTTTCAGGGAACAAAATGAGATAAAAAAATATCTTTGGCTCGGGCTTTGGATCTTGGGTATAGTGGTCGGTTCACAATTGCATTTTTTCGGTTTTTTTGGGCTAGTTGGAATTTCCGGACTCTTTACATTGTTTAAATTGGAAGTATGGAAAAAGGAAAAAATTTGTTCATATTTCAGAAAAAAAACAATTCTCGAATTTTCCAAATATGCAGTGTTAGCACTTCTTATTTTTGTAGTTCTTTACTCGCCAGTTATAATTAGTGATATAAAAGAAGGGGGACAAAATTCAAGAAATTTTGTTTCAGCTTTAAGTTCAAAAGCAGAAAAGAAGCCGTTTACTAAAAAAATTACAAAAAACATTTCTGAAAATCTCAATTATTATTGCCTTATCACAACCTCGCAATGCTATGGAGAAGAAAATAATAAGGAAAAATTTGCCATGATAATCACAGCCATAATTATTTTAGGCGGAATTATGGTGATTGTGCGTGCTTTCAGGAAGGAGGGTGATCCGGATAGGAAAAATTTTTTGGCGCTTATGCTCATTTGGATGGTGGTCTATTTTATTCTGATGATTCCGGTTTCATTCCAACTCCGTCCAAGGTTTTTTATTGTGGTCTTTGCAGTCCCATTTATTTTACTCGGAATTATTTATGAATATTTAGCGGAAAAAATTAATCACAAAAGAGCAATTCAAATCAGTGTTTTAATCTCTATTTTGATAATCGCATGGAATTCTTATGGAACATATGCTTGGTTTTCTGAGCAAGCAAATTCACAAAAAGAAACAACGGAAATAAAAAGATCTCTCATTTTGAAATCCAAAGATGGGGTTTTGCTTTGGCATCTCCAAAATGCTGCTGATTGGATGTATTCTCAGCATGAACAAGGAAAAACTCTTTACTATTACGTTAAACCCGAACATGTACGTCCGATTGACTACTTGCTTTTCGAAAAACGTGACCCGAATTTGGTTTATGAAACAATGCAAATAAATGAAGATCCAAATGCGCAGTATTTTGCTATCACTCCTGCAAAAAACGGAATTGACCCAGTAGTTAAAAAATTTAACGAAAATGACATTTATCTTGTTCAGCAGAAACAGTTCGGACAAATTTTAGTTTCAGAGATAAATGTTAGCAATAGAAAAGTGTCTGCAACTTTTAAGTTTAACCGTCCAAAAACCAAGACAGATAGACTTTTTTGGAAAGATGTCTTTGGTAATAATAAAGAATAAGATAGTAAACTTAAAAATATAACAGGAGAGGAATAGGAAAAATATGCATAAAAAAATCATAAATTATTTCAAATTAGTTCCTAGACATGTCTGGGTTTTGGTTTTTATTATTGCCGTAGGAATATTTTTCCGTACCTACAATTTTCATGATTGGCTCCATTTTAAAGGCGACTCTTTTCGCGATGCAATTCTTGTTTCTCATTCCATCATAGACGGGCCAGCATTTCTTCCGCTTTTGGGTCCTCGTGCAGGAGGGACACAACTTCATCTTGGACCCATATTTTATTATTTCCAATATATCTCAGGAACAATTTTTCAAAGCACCAGCCCTGTTGTGCTGGCTTTTCCGGATCTGTTCCTGTCTATTATGGCAATTCCTCTTTTCTTTTTAATGTTGCGAAGATATTTTTCTAAAAAAATTTCTTTGATTCTTACCGCCATGCTGGCAACTTGTTATATGGCTGTAGAATATGGAAGATTTGCCTGGAATCCAAATTCAACCCCATTTTTTACGATATTATTTTTATATTCCTTGCTTAAGGCTTATGATTCTGAAAACAATCGTCAATATGCCTGGTTGGCAATTTCAGGGGGTGCACTAGCTATAGCCTCACAGCTTCATTTTAGCGCTTTCCTGGGTCTTCCAATTATATTTATCTTATTTGTTATTCTTAATTGGAAAAAATCTAAAAAAATTATATTTTCCTGGAGATCTTTGCTGATATTTTTTGGAACCATCTTTGTCTTTTATATCCCGGTGATTATTTTTGAAGTTGTAACTCACGGAAAAAATACATTCTTGTTTTTCGATGCAGTCAATGGAAAGAGTTCAAACAGGGGATTGTGGAAAAATATAGTTCAAGAAACAAAAATGTTTTCAAAATATTTCTTATGGATCGGGGCCGGAGTTTTTGAGGGCAAATGGTGGCAGGAGCTAGCAAGTAAATTTCTTGTTTTTGCCGGAATAGCCGCAAATCTTTTTCTTTTTAAGAAAGAAACAGATGAAAAGAAAAAAAGATTTCTTTTGCTGACTTTTATTTTTATGCTTGTCTATTTAGTCTTATATTTTCTTTTGGCTTTTGAAATAGAAAAATCTCGCTTCTTTCTTCCTTTAATAATCATGCCTTTTATTTTGGTAGGCTATCTTGCTTTACTTGCGGGCAAAACAAAATTTAAAAAAACATCCAATTTTTTTATCGGAATTTTTATTATAGCGCTTATTTTTGGAAACGCTAGGTCAATAATGACTTGGTTTTCAGAAATGAAAGAATCAGAAACCGAGAGAGAGACTTCTTATAAAGTATTGACAGAAAAGGATAAAAGTTTCTGGTGGACATGGGGGCGTTTCGAAAAAGCTGCAGACTATATGGATGAAAGTTGCCAAAAAAATGCCGTTTTCTTTTTGATGTCTAAAAAAACAAAAGACTATGACCATTCAATCGAGTATGCTTTGATTCAGAGAAACAGGAATCTCGCCATAGAATTGAAAGACAAATTTAAAGAAAAATATGAAAATTATGATAGATGCTATTTTTATATTTCACTTGCAAAGGAAATATTACCTGATTTTGTCCAGCAGAAAAAGCATGACGAGCCTTTTTTTCTAGGAGACATGAAAATCACTCAGTGGTATCCAGAAAATGCGCTGCTGTCAGTTTCTCCGGCAAACAAAGATCCAGAAGAGCGAGATTCACTTGAAAAAATTATAGCATCCAAATATCCACGCTTGCAGTGGGGAGATTTATTTCAATAATTATTAATACATAAAGCATGTCTCTGAAAGATTTTCTAAAAAAAAGAGAACCTCAGATATTTGCAATAGCATTTGCCTTAATTTTGTTGCTGGGTATTTTTCTGAGGACCTACAACCATCATGATTGGCTCAGGTTTAATGCCGATCAGTCTAGGGATGCTCTGCTTGTGAATAATTTTCTTGAAGGAAAAATAGATTTGCCACTTTTAGGGCCAAAGGCCGGAGGAACATTTTTTAGTCTTGGGCCGATGTTCTATTATCTCCAAATTGCGTCAGCAAAAATATTCGGGACAACTCCTGACAAAATAGCGTATCCTGATCTTTTGTTTTCAATATTGGCAATTCCTTTGCTGTATTTTTTAATGAGGATATATTTCAATAGATACGTTTCTTTTTCTTTAACAGGGCTTTTTAGTGTTTCAATGTTTGTGGTGCAATATTCTCGTTTTGCTTGGAATCCGAATGCCAGCCCATTTTTTGTTTTTCTTTTTCTATATTCACTCTTGATGCTGGCAAGCCTGGAAACAAAAAAGAAAATGTTTTGGGCATCTGTCGCAGGGATAGCTTTTGGAGCAGGGGTCCAACTCCATACGTTGCTGCTTATAATTATGCCGGCTATCGCAGTTTTATTTCTTGGATATTTTTGGAAAAAAAAGCTGATTTCAATAAAAAATTGCATTGCAATTTTTCTTATTGCTCTTGCGCTTAATACTCCGCAAATAATAAGTGAAATAAAAACAGAAGGACAGAATGTGCGCACATTTTTTGCAGGAACAATCAAGAAAACAGACGGGAAAGAGACTGTTTTAGAAAACCTTGCAAGTGATGCGGCATGCCAGATACAGGCAAATTCATACATTATTTCTTCCTACGGCAACAGTGATAATTGCGGTGTGGATGTTATTTCAAGTTCTCTTAAAAAAGTAAAACATTTCGATAAAAAATTTTTGATAATCCTGGAACTTTTGCTTGGCACAATTTTTTCAATTGGAGGATTTTTGCTGTGGGGAAGAGCAGTTAAAAAAGAAAAAAATCAAGATAAAAAAATATTCCTTGTTTTACTGGGGACATATTTGTTAGCGGTTTTTGTTTTGCTTATACCGCTTGCTAATGAAATTTCACTCAGATTTTATCTTGCTTTAGAATTTGTTCCATTTATGCTTCTTGGCTTTTGGATTGTGGCAATCATCGAATGGACAAAAGAAAAATACAGAAAACATGTTGTTGTATTTCTAATCGTGGTGCTTCTCTTTTTGGCAGGCTGTAATATTTTTTCTGTGCAGGAATCTTTTGCAGCAGTTTCTGTTGAAGAAAAAATGGAAGATGCTGAATCTTTTATAACACTAGGAGAAACAGAGTTTATTTCCCGATATATTATTTCTCATTCAGGAGCGCAAAAAACAGTCTATGTTGAAGGGAAACAAATATATCTTTTTAAGTATCTAAAGTCTATTGAATATTTCACAAGCCAAAGCGGAGTCAGCGTTAGACAAAAGTTAAAAGAAGAAGCTATTCCAGAAGGCGCAACTATTTTTATAATCGATGACGCAAAATGGAAAGGAAATCTTAAAAAATCAATGCAAGAAACATACGAATCTTATGATGTAGAAGCATATGGACGCTTTTCGATAGCGATGATGCAGAAGAAAGAAATTATCAAAAATTAATATTTTTTACATAATAAAAACGCTCCGTAGGAGCGTTTTAAAATATTTCTCAGAACTTTTTATGCTGCTGGTTCGTTGCCGGAAAGTTCTTCCTGAATTTCAACTTTCCTTTTCTTTTTAGCAATTATATGTTTGATATATTCCAGATCGTTCTTAGTGATTTCGCCCAAAACATATAAGATTAGCAGATATCCGGCAAATAGTATTACTGACCAAGCTATGAAAATAAATTCTCCTTTGGAAAAAAAGAGTGAAGCAGTAAACATCAGTCCGCCGGAAAAAATTATTTTCAGCAGGCTTTTAAGTTCGAGAATAACTCCGAAATCGCGTCTGACGTAGTGCAGGATTGCCAGCATAACCACAAAAGAAGTGATTGTGGTGGCGATTGCCGAACCGGCAATGCCATATTTATTGATCAGAATATAATTCAGAATTGTGTTGACAATGACTCCGAAAATGGAAATAAACATTGGAATCTTGGTTTTGCCGGCGCCGTTCAAAACAAAACTCATGACATAAAAAATTGTCAGAAAACCGACGCCGTAGGCTAGAATTGACATCGGGAAAGCGGCGGCTAAATATTTGTGTCCGTAAAAAATTTGGATAATCGGTTCGGCAAATTGCGACATCAAAATTACCGAGGGCACCAGCAGGATCGTCATCAGCCGCATTGATTGGCTGATAATTTTGTTGGTTTCGTCATGATTTTTTTCCGCCGTAGTTTTGGAAACGACAGGCAGCAGCATGATGGTCAGGGCGTAGAAAATATAGTAGGGAATGCGGCCGACAGTCAAAGCGCCATTATAGACTCCGGTTAAATAATCGTCATGCAAAATACCTTTGACCAAATATAAATCGATGCTGATTAAAAGTTCATAAGCCAGAAAAAACAGGATAATCTGCCAGGCGTAGTTTATGAGTTTTTTGGTCTCAAATTGGCTCTCAAGGGCCAAATTTTGCGTTTTGGCGGCTTTTTTAAGCTCCTTGGTGTACTTGAGCTGGTCAAGCGCAAAAGCGATTAAAAAGACCAGAAATGCGGCCAAGGCATAACCCACGATCGAGCCTGGAACACGGAAAGCATAGGCCAGGCCGACAATGGCCGCTACCTTGAAAACAGAGCGCAGTGTCTTTAAAACTGACTGGACATTGAATTTGTGGAGGCCGGTGTAGAAAGAAAAGTAGAATGAGGCCATGGCAAAAGCCGGAATGATCAAAGTTGAAATTCTGAAAAGGGGAGTGAGACTTGGGTCGCCCAAAACATGGGAGATGAGAGGGGCTGAAAGAAAAAATATAATTGTAATTGCACCGATTAAAATCGTTTGCAAAACAATTGTTTTCTTTTTGATGGCCAGCACCAAGCGCGGGTTGGCTTCAAAAATCTCGCTGATATATTTGGCCATGGCGGTTGGGATGCCGTTGCCGATGAGAATGATGACCATGGTAGTCAAGGTCACAACTAGGCCATATCTGCCGTAATCGGCAGGACCCAAAATCCTGCCCACCAAAGAGTGGATTACATAGCCGGAAAGATTGAAAATTATTTCCGAAACGACGAGCCAAAAAGTTGATCTAGCTAGGTTGGTTGACATAAATTAAATGACATGCTATTATTTTAAATTAAAAATCAAAAATAAAAAATGGGGAGGGAATTTGATGAATACTTTTTTAGTTCTTTTAAAAATTGTAGGAGTGGTTGGTCCGATTTTGTTTTCTGTTTTAATAGCTTACAAAATTGTAGTAACCATGGGCACATTTTGTCAAGAAAGTTGCGGTTACTTTAGCTTGGTATCAGTTGTGGCGGGCATAATGTATGCCGAACAGCTTTTATTGGTGGCTAAGCTAATGGAGAAACCTTTCTATGCTGGCGGACTTTTGTGCGGAATGATTATTTCAGTGACAATTTTTGCATGGCTAATGCATGCTTTGCTGAAAGATAATTTTTCCAGCGGACTTCATTTGTTATCTTTACGTGGATTGATAATATAAAAAAATTTAAAGGATAAAGGAGGAAAATATTTATGTCGTTGTTTAAAAACATGAATCTGGAAAAGAGGAAGCTTCTTTTGGAAATTGCCAAAGAAGCAGAGGAAGAAACCCGCGAGCTTTTAGCGCATTTTAATAGCAAGGAACTCAGAGAAAGATGCCCTGACAGTACTGAAAGATTGAAAGCAAGCTGTCCCGAAAAGTTTATGGGAGGACCCATTTTTACAATGCGTTCCGCTCTCAAACTCAGAAAGGATGTCCTCACGGTTATTTTAAGAGGCTTTCTTAATGGAAAACACGACGATGAGGCTAAATTGCTGGATGAAAAATTATGCGCAGGAGTGAGAGGGCTTCTTGCCAGTCATTGATTTTTTAGCAAAATTCGCAAAAACGCTTTCGGGTTTATAAAACCGGAAGCGCTTTTTTCATTTCCTCAAAAATTTCTTCTTTATTTCTATTACCGTCAATGATTTTTAAATTCCAAACTGATGCCGCAGTGTCGTAGAGTTCTTTTTTCTTTTGCAAATAGGCAAGACCCTGATCAGGCTTTCTTTCTCTTCGCATAATAACTTCCGGATCAGCCTGAAGATAGGCAGCAACATCCGGCAAGGGTATTTTTTTTATCATGTCGCTATTGATAGATGACTTTCGGAAATTATCGGTTTTGCCTTGCAAATAAAGTAAATTTATCAGGTTATCATAAAAATATCTGTCGCTGATGAGATATTCAAAGCCATCTCTCTCTAATTTTTTTAAAAGCTTCTTGAATCTTAACAGATCGATGGGCAAAAAAATTCCTCGCAAAAATATCTGAAAAGAGTTTGCTTTCGTGACGCTCTTAGCCATTCCGCTTTTATTTTTTTTAAAAATCCGGTTAGCTAAACCGAAATGAACAGCATGAAAATAAAAAACTTTCTTGCTCTGCGATTCAAGGTAATCTATAAGAAGTTTTATCTGGGTTGATTTTCCGGATCCATCCAGGCCGGAAATGGTAATGATTTTCATATAAATTATTTTTTTACATTGATAGTCGTATACTTTCCATTCGTCAGATAATTTAAATTGACATCCACTCTGCCTTCTTTGACATTAATAATGCCAAAAGCTCCTGGGTATTTTGGATTTTTATAAACTCCGGGGAGAGAAAAATATTGAACCCCGTCATCCTTTTCATAGTAAAGATTCTCGATGTGTCCGCTAAAAACGGCTAAAACATCATGTTTAGCAAAGATTTTTCTAAGTTCATCGGCATTGTCAAGAAAATTGAATTTTGATTCAAAACCAACATCTAGAAGGGGGGTATGGTGAATAAAAATGATAGTTTTTTTCTTTGTGTTTTTTAATTCTTTTTCTAGCCATCTGAGTTCTTCACTTGAAACATGACCGCGAGTATAACCGTTTCCGTTAGTCACATTTTTATCTTTAGATGTGAAGTTGCTGTCTAAAATTATTATTTTATAATTCCTTAATTCGAATGATTTTCTGAGATAATTTATGCCTAAAGCATTTTGCCATTGTTGTTTTGTAACCGAACGCAAATCATGGTTGCCTAAAACCCAATATTTTTGTATTTTTGATAAATTAAAAATATTTTTAACCAATTGCAGTTGTTTCAGGCCCGTATTGGCCGGTATTTTTGTTCCTTCAATAACATCGCCGTTTATTAAGATGAAATCAGGGACAATTTCATTATTCATTTTTTTAACAAAATGATAAATTCTATTTGTAAACGGCCCAGCAAGCGTATTGGTTGAAGAGCCGTTAAATACATGCAGATCGGTAATAAAACCAATCGCTAATTCGTCAGAACTTCTTGCAATGGGAACATAGTCGGGCAACTGGGAAGACAAATCCGTCTCATTTTCATCTGTCTTTGCGTCGGTTTTTGTTTCCTCAGTTTCTTCTTGCGCGGCAAGTTCTTCCATATCATTTTCAAGAATCTTAGACGCTTTCGCTGTCATATTTTCTGCTACTGGATTATAAGTAGCGCTTTTTTGCAAAGCATCAATATAACTTCTCATGTTTAAAAAAACAAAAAAAGCCATAAACGCAATTGCTATAAAAAAAATAGACAAATAAATAAGATTATTTTTTTTCTGCATATTTATTAGTACATCAAAACCGCGACCGGTTCCATTTTGGCCACAACATTGATTATATTGTTTTCTTCCAAACCGCTTATAACTTTTTCTACATCTTTATAATACGAACTATCCTGCAAAATCACGCCTTTGGAGGCAGCGTTATATAATTTCACCTTGCTTTGCTGCATTTTTTGGAAGAGTTCTTTTTTGTTCTTGGCGGCATTTTCTTGGTGGTGTTTGCGGCGTCCGGTGCCATGCGGAGCTGAAAAAAATGTTGATTCATTGTTGTCCGTGCCAACACCGATGTAGGCAGCAGTGCTCATGGAAGAGGGAATAAAGACCGGTTCGCCGGTTTCTTTGAAAAGCGGATGATCTTGCATGCGGGCGGGTCCGAAGGCGCGCACACTGCCGTTCCGGTGCACCCACACATTCTGGCCGAAATGATTTTCTTTTTCGATAGAAATATGGGTTGTGTCATACAGAAGATCAAGTTCGACTTGCTTACCGAAAACTTTTTCCAAAGCATTGTCTAAATGATGGGTTATAACAATTCTGTTGGCAAACCCAAAATTGGCAGCAGCACGATGTGCGTTCCAAAACATCCGTCCTTCCATAGAATCATCTTCGTAACCGAAAAATTCCTCCTTGTTTTTATAAGCTTCAATTTTTTTGGCCAAGCGCTGATAAACTTTTTTCATCTGGCTGCCGAAAAAAGTGGTGCCGATTTTCAAAACAATCTGCTGGCTCAGGTGTTCTTTCTTTTTGGGGGTGTACATATAGGAAGCATATTGGCCCATTAGGCCGCTGCCGGTGTGGATCAAAAAAACATACTGGCCGGTTTTGAGGCCGAATTTTTCAGCAATTTCCGGATTTTTAATTTCCGATATTTTCATGAGATCCAGAAAATGATTGCCGGCTGCGCCTAAAATTCCCAGGCGGTAGCTGCCAATTTTTATGAAAAGTTCCGGCACAGAATCCAGAATGTCGCGGCAGCCAGCTGCTTCATCCCGGAAAAAATTTCCATTGGCAAAAGCGTTTGTAATTTCGTTTTTTGTGCGGATCTTGAAATGATCTAGCAAAGGAGCAGCGCCCGCAAAACATATATTCAAGGCTGTGCGGTAGGGCACCGGAGTGCCTATGTATTTTTTAGTCGGAACGACTTTAACTAATTCCTGAAAAAGCCGGTCAATACTTTCTGAAGTAACTTCATTGTCAAACAAATTAGTTTTGACAAGCCTCATGCCGCAGTTGGGAGCAGTGTCGTTGATTTGCGGCAAGAAAAATTTTTCAGTTGCGACCACGCTGCCGGTGGGAACTTTGCGTCCTTTTTTGGAATGGACATCGCTCATTTCGGCGACGTGATGGAAAAGGCGCTGGTCTCCCGCCAAGGATTCAATTTCAGAAAGCGTTTTATCACTGGGCAACAAATCATCAGAAACATGCAAAACGGCCGGAATTTTCATTTTTTCGGTTCGGAGTTCTTTTTTATTGGCGCTCAGGGAATTGAGTTTATAGGCGGATTCCATAATATTATCTTTCAAAAATTTGTTATAAATATTTTTGTATTGTTCGGCCACATTTTTAATGTCAAAATTGTTCTGCACGAACTCGCGGGCGTTTTTGCCAAGGGCAGTTCTTTTTTCCGGATTACTATAGAGATCTAAAATAGCTTCATTTAATTTTTGCACGCTGCCTTTTTCGATTCTAACAGAGTTTTCTTCTTTTGCGAACTCCCGAAGAAGCGGCAAATCGGAAATGATGACCGGTTTTTCACAAGCCATAGCTTCAATGACAGCCAAGGGCACATCAAATTTTCCCTGCATGTTTTTGACCGGAAAAATGCTGATGTCAGCCATATTGTAAAGTTCAAAGACATCATAGAGCCCGTCATCATGAAAGGCTACACGATTTAACAGATTATTTTGTTTGAAAATTTCAAAAACTTCTTTTTTCTTGGCTGCATCTTTCTTGTTTTTTATTCTGACAGCCAGAGAAAGCTTGGCTTCCGGAATCAACTTGGCAATTTCCAGAAAACTTTGCACCACAGTATCCATGGCATCGTTCCGGATATACTCGCCGGTGAAATTGATGATAAAATCACGGGGAGCAAAAGAATATTTTTGAAGATACTCCGGATTTTTGCCGGTGTTTTTATAAATATCAAGGTCGATGCCGGGATAGATCCTTTCCACATTGCGAAAACCCATTGCCAGCAGCTTTTTTTTGGTGTAATCGGAATAGGTTATAAGCATGTCTCCAAAAAGCATTTTCTTGATTTCGGCTTCGGAAAAAAGGTCTTCTCGCAAAGTGGCGATTGTTTGGATTGTATGAAAACGGTCTTTTTTATTTTTAATGAAATTTTTAACCAGGAATGAATTTTGCTTGGTCGGCGTGAAGAGAAAATGCAAAATGTTGAATTCTTTTTTGAAAGTTCTAAGTTTCAATATTAGCCGGACTTTTTGCCACCAGGAAAAATCGCTTTGAGTATAAATCGGTTTTTGAAGGACAGAGTCTGGCATATAGGAAAGTTCGCCTTTGGTTAAGAGGCCGATTTTAAAATCAGAAATATTTTTAGCCAGAAAAAAGGCAAAGTTTTTCGAGCCTTCATCCCAAGGGGGAGTGATAGGGCGAGTAACAAGTAGGATTTTCTTCATAATATTCAGAAAATAATTTTTAATTTCCAATTTTTAATTTTTAATCAATTTCCAATGTTTTAGTTTAAAAATCAAATTGCTGGCGTGCTTTTTTTGGCTTATATTAGGTATTATTTATGATTTTATGTTTAAAGCATTGACAAATTTTTTTAGATATGCTACAATATACACTTGAAAGTGATGGTGTGTGTTCTTTAAAAGAGTTTAAGGATTTTTTCTCACACCACAAAAATATAAAGGTGGTCTACCGAAGAATGCGGGAGTAGCGTGTTGGATACAGCATAACACGTGAAGCATGTCAAAGGAGATTAGAAAAATCCCACATCATCATTTTCTTTTTTATTTAGGCGCTTATACTCGAATCTCTTGTGTCCCAGAGTGGACATATATAAAGAGTAATAGAGGAAGCGCCTTTTTTCTTTTATGAAAAAACTTTTTTTATATTAATTCTATAAAATTTACAAATTCTTATATATCTCTTTTTTATTATCGCCGGCAGTTACTGTTATGGTAATTTTTCTATCGGAGAAATCCACAGTATCTTTTGGAACAGGAACGGTTTTTGTCTCACCCGATGGAACAGACAAATTGCTTTCTATGACTACTTTTTTATCAATCAATATTTCATAACGGAAATCGGAATTTTTACTGTGATTTTCAACGGCAAAGTCCAGTGAATCGCTTTTGGGATCAGTAAAATACAGCATCCAGACATTGCTGTTGTCGAGGTTGGTATTTCTGGATTCAACAATAGTCAAAAAAACAAAACTTAGAAATAAAAAGAATATTGTTGAGAAAATTATTAATTTATCGGTTTTCATTTTTCTTCAGATTTATGAAATTATAAATGTCCCCACTAATTTACCAATCAAGTACTAATATACTAATGCTGGCAATAATTTTATTTGCATATTAGTAAAATTATTAATAATTAGCTGGACTTATAAAATACTCCAACTTCGTCTCCTGCATAAATCTGCCAGAAATTGCCAAGTCTTTGGAACTGTGAGCTGTCGATTTTTGGATTGAGCATAATAAAATTTGTCTTTGTTCCTGTAAAACATTTTTGAGCTTCCGGGCTGCTGGGGAGTGAAATCATCTTATTTGTGCATTGCTCGCGCGGCTTGGTTTCATCCTCGTAGCGTTTGAAATAACCCCGAGAGAGCGGATAGTTATAGCCGCGCATAAAGAACAATTTTATCCAGGAATCTCCGGAAAGATAGTTGTGATCCTTGAGAACAATATCGCTCTCGGACAAATGCTGAGCCAAATATTTTGAAGCCGCATAGGTTTGAATGGATTTTCCGGCACTGCTGTCAAAGTCGAGCGACTGCGAATTGTCACGCAATCCGTCCGCCGCAATGAAAATCATGAATGTAAAAAATAAAAGCAAGACGAAGAACGGTTTTATATAATTTTTATTTCTTTCTTCAGCTTTCAATAGAGCAAAGAGGCGGACAAGCGCATAGGCTGCCACAATAGCAACGGGGAAAACCACATAGCTGGCAATTCTGGTTGAGGGAATGTCAATAAAAAGCAAATCTGGTTTTAGTGACATTAAAACCAGGATACCCAGCCATCCCAACAAAAACGCCTGATTGTATTTTCCGATTTTGCGCGCAAAGAAAAGCAAAATAAATCCTAAAAAGGCAAAAGCAAAGCGGGCTTCTCCGGCAGTGGTTTTGAGCTGCGTCAATGTAATGCCGGCGCGGGAAGCTTTGCTGGGCGTGCCGACGGCCGTATCAATAGCCGATGAATTAAGATAAGTCGGAACGCATATAAAAAATATGAAAGCCGCGCCCAGAATTATAATTGAAATTACTGAAGGAGAAAGAAACATTTTCAGCCACTCCTTCGCTTCGAATTTTATGGTTCGGAAATTTAAAACAATAAAAAATATGAGAGCAAAGATAGCTGCGAAAATAAACACAAAAGTGCTGAGATGATGCGTGTAGACGAGTCCTAGGGTTGTGAAAATAGCCAAAGAAAGCAAATACGCTTTCTTTTTTGAGAAGGCTTTGATGTAAAAAAGCATGGCTAATGGAATAAAAAGATTGCCAATAGCGTTGCCGATAACGCCGCCGCTCACGAATTTTGCCTGCGGGGAAGCCAAAGCATAGAGCGGTCCAATAAGGAAAAGAGCCATGATAGCAATCATGTCTTGGCGCTTTGCTCCCCCAAAAATTTCACGAGTTAAAATAAAAATTGCTAAAATCGACATTATTTGAATAAGAAAAAGGACTAATGATGGAAATGAAGAAATAAAATCCTGACCAGAAATAAGAGCAATAGCAGCAAAGATTAAGTGTTCTCCAATTATGAAATCGGCAATTGGCGCAGGACTTTCAATTGTATAGTCACTGCCGATGTCAGCTTTTTCGTAGACAGGCAAATGGCCGGTGGTTGTGATTACTTTTGACCAATACATATGATGTCCAAGGTCAGTCGAAGTTGGCGGAATTGTATCCTGAAAGTAGATAGTTTTAATAAAAATTGTCAGAAAAAGCAGAATTAATACCAAAACGACTGATTTTTTGGAAAATTCTTCCTGTTGGGGCTCTGCCTGAATTTTTTCTTTGGATTTAAAGTAAAAATAGATTGCAGAACAAATTAAGGAAAAAATGATTATGGCTGCCAAAATTGACAAAGAAGTTATTTTAATTCCGGTTTTACCCAGAATTATTATCAAAAAATCAGAAACAACTATGCTCAATCCGAGGGATATTATAAAAATCTCCAAAGCAGAAAAATGATTTTTCCTTCTCGTCGCCAAAAGCAGAAAATAACCGGGAACAAAAAGAACCAGTGCAATGGCGATGTAAAATAATAGTTGTGATGTTATGAATTGAAACATAATTTATTATTTTTTAAATTTCCAATTTCCAATGACAAATGTCAAATCAAATCCAAAATCCAAATGACAAAAGATTTATTTCGAATTCGATATTTGGCCTTTATTTGACATTGGGAATTTGTCATTTGTCATTACAGCTTTTATTTCTTCCAAATATCTTTGCGAAATATGTTCCCAACTGTAATTGTCAATTATGAATTGGCGTGTTTTTTCTCCAAAAATTTCCCGTGGACTGCCTACTGCAAAAAGTTCGTTTATTTTTGAAACATATGCATTAGCATTACCGGATTCAACCAAGAAACCATTTTGCCCGTCCTTGATTGCGTCTTTTAGCCCTTCCAGAGATGAAGCCAAGACAGGCAAACGGCAAGCACCGGCCTCAATGACAGAAATTCCAAAGCCCTCCATATCTCCGGGAATTTTGATATTCGGCTGGACAAAAAGATCAGCCGTATTAAGTAGAGCATTTCTGACTGAATCAGTGATATAGCCAAGCACGTGCACCCGGCTGTATAAATTATTTTTTTTGATCATATCAAAAATATTCTGTTTGTCCGGACCATCTCCGGCGATTATATAGATAAAATCGCTGTCCAATTTTGGCATGACATTATCAATAAACCAGGCCACACCTTTTCTTTTGGCCAAGCGTCCGGAAGTGAGCAGAATTTTTTTGCCAGCCACTGTTTGTTTGATGATTTTTTCCAGATTTTCACGGCAAGAATCAACCAGATGTTTTTCAGTATCAACGCCATTGGGAATAAAAACAATCTTATTTTCCGAAATTCCTTTTTCTTTGGCAGTTTTTATGGTCTCATTGCCAACAGCAATAAATTTGTCAATTTTTTTCATAAAAATTCCTACCCATATTTTTTGATAGATAGGATTTTTCCAAGTCAGATCCAAACCGTGAGCAATTGCTACAACTGGTTTTTTGCTGCCAAAAAGTTTTAGCCTCCAGGCGACATTAGCCAAGATGCAACTGCCCAAAACAACCACATCATATTTTCGAGACGATAAAACAGCGCGGATAGTGGTGTACGCCAAAAAAAATGGAATCAGCCATCTTTTTTTGTTAGCGATCAATTTCACTTCCGTTTGTTTAGAAAGCCACGTTGAAAGCTCAAAATTGTGCGTTTCAACCCCGCCCACAATTGGTGGAAATGTGTGGGAAATAAACAAAATTCTTGGTTTGTCCATGCCTAAATTATAACTTATTATTAGATTTATTTCAAGAAAAAAGCCGCCAGAAAATTGGCGGCTTAAAACGTGTATAAAACTATTTCTTGTATTTTTCCACTTTGAAAAGATACATTTGTTCCTCGGTCAGTTTGCGGTTGGATTTGATCATATCGGCTATGAGGGCAAAAATAGCCAGCTGGATGCCGAAGAAAATGCTGATGGAAGAAAATATTATGTAATTTTGGTATGGCCTGATTTTAAAATCCTGAAAATAATGGAAAGCAAAAATGCTCATTCCAATAAGGCCGATAAATATAAAAAACAATCCCGGCCAGCCGAAAAACTTAAGCGGACGGACATCGCGAATAGCTTTCAAAATTATCTTGAATGAATTGCCGACAAATTTCCAGATTGATTTGGTAATTTTAGCTTCTCGATTGTCAAAATAAAAAATCGTGATTGGCATCCAAACCAATTTCAGATCTTTTCCGATTGCATCAATAATGGTTTCCTGCGTGTAGGTAAAATGCGTGTTGACCAGATTGAGCCTGAGCATGGTTTCCCGATTATGTGCCCTGAATCCACAAGTCAGATCATTTGTTTCATGTCCCAGAAAAAATCCGATAACATTGGCAGCAAATTTATTGAGACTTTTTCTAATCCAGGGAATATTTTTAGCTTTAATTTCTCCGAACCTATTGCCAATAACCATATCTGCTTTTCCTTCCAGAATAGGCTTCAAAAGTTTTGGTATTTCATTGGCGTCAAATTGTCCGTCAGCGTCAATATTGACCATGATATCTGCGCCATTTTCCAGCGAATTTTCAATAGCTCTTTTGAAGGAATAAGCTAAACGCCGGTTAGGCTTGTAGGAAACTATCAAGTCAGCACCGGCTTCTTTGGCTTTTTCTGCGGTTTTGTCTGTTGAGCCGTCATCGACAACCTGAATAAGCACTTCATCAATGCCTGCAAATTGGCGGGGGATTTTTTTTATTGTTTCGGCTATTATTTTTTCTTCGTTATAAGCCGGAATGTTGACGATTAATTTCATATTGCTACTGTTTTTTAATAATAAGTTTTGGATCCAAGCAGTTGAAATCACACTTGGCATTTTTGGTTCCTTGTTCTATTAGTTCTTTGGAACATTGGTTGAGTCTTTCCTGGCAAGCCGCTTTGCTTTCATTGAAATAATTCATATTAACCTCATAGCCAAAATATTGCAAGACAAAAAATCCAACCACAGCAATGCCCACAAGCCAAACAATAAATTTTATGAGATGAAACATAAATTTTTTGAAATTCGAAATTCGAATCTCGAAATTCTAAACAAATTATAATTTTTAAAATTATAAATTCAAAATGTTTCGAATTTTTGTCATTTGAATTTTGATATTGTTTAGGATTTCGGATTTTGTGCTTCGAATTTTTATTCTAGTGTCCTATTCCTTTATACAGTATACCATGTTTTTCTATTTCTTCCTTATTGAGCGCGTTCATGCCATCGACAAGCACTTTGATGCCGTGTTTCTTGAAGAGGACCGGATCAGTTTCCAAAAATTCTTTGTGGTTGGTGGCTAAAATCAATGCGTCTGATTTTTCCAATAGTTCTTCTAGGGTTGCCACAGTTGAATGTTCTTTGGTGTACGGATCAAAAACAAGAACATTAGCCTCGTGGCGCTTCAAATGCTTAATTATTTTAATTACCGGTGATTCGCGAAGATCAGCAATGTTAGCCTTGTATGAAATTCCCAAAATTCCAATGTTTGTTCCATTGAGCGGCATTTTAACTTTATTGAGAGCGTCCTGCAAAATTTCCACCGTATATTCCGGCATAGAATTATTGACTTTGCGGGCAATTTTCAAAAATTCATGGTCAAAACCGGAAGCTTTGGCTCTTTCAATGAGATAATATGGGTCAACCGGGATGCAGTGTCCGCCCACTCCGCGGCTTGGCCAATGGGGCATGAAAGCAAAGGGTTTGGTTGAAGCACCTTTGATCACATCTACAATATCAATATCCAGTATATCAAAAGATTTTGCCAGTTCATTCACAAAAGCCAGGTTTACATCGCGGAAGGAATTTTCCATGATTTTGACGGCTTCAGCTTCGCGGATGGATTTCATCGGCATAATTTGTCCGTCAATAACTTTTTCATAAAATTCTACGGCTTGATCCAAGCCCTTCTTTGTGAAAGAACCGACAACGCGGGGAATGTTAGTGACATTCCATTTTGGATCGCCAGGATTGATTCTTTCCGGGCAATGCGCCAACTCATAATCTTTGCCAATTTCATAGCCGGCTTCATCAAACATTGGTTTAATGACTTCTTCACAAACACCGGGGTTGATGGTGGATTCAATGATAATTAATTGTCCGGGTTTTAGATTTTTCACAATCGCTTCGTTGGCAACTTTTACCGGCGCGAGATCGGGAAAATAATTTTCATCAATCGGAGTCGGTACGCACATAATGACAATGTCGCATTTCTTGATTATAGACGGATCATCGGTAGCGGTAATTTTTACTTTTGGCAGGTTTTCATTCAGAAATTCTTCATTAATGGTGGTTTTTCCGGCATTAATCAGGTCATTTTTTTTGGTGTCGTTTTCGAGTCCATAAACTTCATAGCCCTTGAGGGCGCATTGAACAGCCAGTGGAAGACCGACATAACCCAAGCCGATGATGCAGACTTTTTTAGATTTGTTTTCCATTTACCCTGTTAAATAAGATTTGTTACTCTTTAGGCTTAAATCTTTTTAGTTATTTAACAGGGTGAATCCCGTTAAATAAGATTTGTGCCTCTCCTTTAGGAACAACTTATTTTTAATTAATTTTTCTAAATTTACTCGCCCCGTCATTTTAGTAATAAAATCTTAATTTTAATTTCTCAGAAATTAAAATTATTTAACAGGGTGAATATTGTTGTTTATAAATTACCTTTCATATAATAAAGCATTTTTAAAGTTTATACAAGATTAAGAGATTGTGTCCTTTTCGTTTTGGCTGAAATGGGATATAATTGTCATATATGCGAATCGGAATTAATGCGTCGTTTGCGCGCAAACAAAATACGGGGATAGGGCAGGTAACTGCTAACTTTTTAAAAAAGTTAGCAGAATTTTCAATTTCCAATTCTCAATTTTCAAACAATAAGAATAAATACTTTATATATCTGGAGGAAAAGTTGCCGAAGGGCTTTAAATTGCCGAAAAATTTCAAACAAAGAGTTTTTTTGCCAAAATATAAACGTGATGATATTTTTCGTGCAATTTGGTGGCAAAAATTTCTCTTGCCAAAAAAAGTTCAAGACGACAAATGTGATGTTTTTTTAAGCATGTTTCAATGTGCAACCGTTATGCCAAAGAACATAAAGCATTTAATGATTGTGCATGATATTATTCTCAACATTTTTCCTAAATATTTGAATAATTGGAGAAAAAAATATTTTTGGAGTCTAAGTAAAAAAGCTATTAGAAAAGCGGACAAGATTATTGCGGTTTCACATCGGACAGAAAAAGACTTGATTCAACATCTAGGCATCGATGCTGCCAAAATAAGCGTGGCTTATATCGATGTTGATGAAATTTATAAAAAAGAAATTTCAGAAGAAGAAAGCCAGCGTGTGCTGAAAAAATACAAATTAAAACCGGGATATATTTTAGCTGGTGGGGGATTGGAAGTGCGTAAAAACATCGAAGGCGCACTCAAGGCGTATAAAATATTGCAAGATAAATATGGTCAATCCGGTTGGGTGCCACCGCTCGTTGTTTATGGCAAATTGATGCCGGAGCTCAAGCCTTTGGTGACAGACGCGGAAAAAGTGGCGGAAGAATTGGAAATCAAAAAGCAGGTAAAATTTTTGGGTTGTGTTTCGCAAGCAGATTTGCCCTATCTCTATCGCAATGCCAGTGTGTTTGTTTATCCTTCTCTCTACGAAGGTTTTGGCATGCCGATTCTGGAAGCTATGAATCAAGGCACGCCGGTCGTGACGTCTAAAGTTTCTTCACTACCGGAAGTGGGGAGTGACGCAGTTTTATATTGCGATCCGGAAAGACCGGAAGATATCGCGATGGTGGTTAAGAATATTTTAAATAACAATCATTTGAAAGCCGCACTTTCTATGAAAGGTAGGGAAAGAGCCACGCATTTCTCGTGGGAGAAGTTTGTGGGGAAAGTAATTAATATACTGAAAGATATAAATTAATATGGAAGGAGATTAAAAATAAAAACGCCCATACTGTATTACTTAACAATCAAGTAATAAAATAGGGCGTCTGGTGACTGGTAAATTATTTTTTGGAAAGATTTATAATTGTCGCTAACATACTTACTTGAAAGACTGTTGCCGCTGTACTGATTTTGGGTATTTCTTCCCTCATTTTTTCTAGTTTTGTTGTAGTTAAAACTTTTTCTTCCAGTGAAATAATATTAGCAGCAGACATGTGATCAATTAGAAAACACAAAGTTAATACAATATTACAAACAATTTTTTGATCAAAAGGAGTAAGATTACCAAATATTGATGTAAATTGTTCCATTAAATTAATAATCAGCCCCAGAAGATTCTTTTCTCCGCTGGTTTGCTTCAGCTCATCTAAAAGAGTAATGATAGCAAAACCCCCCATCGAATTCAGATTGTTCATTTTTAAAGTACCATCCTTTCTTTTTATTTTTTATTGTGTAAAATTTGTTTAATAGGTTATGTTAGAATATTTTCAACAATTTGTCAATAGTTTGCAAGGTAAAACGACCAAAATTTACCTTATTTTAGCCAATATAATTCTGGTCATTTTTGCTATTTGGTTTTCCAATATCGGACTTTTGCCATTTGTGAACTTCAGTGATTTTTTGATTTTTGCCGGTCTGGTTTTGCTTTTGGCTATCTATCGTCCGGGCTGGGCATTTGTGCTTTTTGTCGGATCTTTAGTTTTGGAAAATGTAAATTTGGCGCCGAAAATTTTAGGTTTTGCCCTCCGCCCCTATCAATTTCTGGCGTTGGCTTTGGTCATAGCTTTAGTTGTCAGAGGAGTGAGCAAGCGCTTGCCATTGCCGCCCAAAGAATTTTTTCCCAAATTCAAATGGTTTGACACATTGCCAATCATTTTTGCCGCAAGCGGATTTTTGAGCAGTTTGATTTCACATGCCGGTTTCAAACAGGCAATTGTGGCTTTGTCTTTTGTAGTTCTCTATTTTCTCGCTAGAATTTATGTGCAAAACATGAATGATCTCAAGCGCATTCTGCCGTTCTTTCTGAGCAGTGGAATCATAGTTGCGCTATACGGAATATTGCAAAACATTCTTTTCATAAATGGAAGAAATTCTTTTGAAGTCATGCCAGGAAGGCCGAATGCAACATTCTCGGAACCAGACTGGATGGGGATATATCTTGTTTTTTTACTTGCGGTTATATATACGATTATATATAAAATTAGTATCGCAATAACCAATGACCAAGAAACAAATTCCAAACAAATTCCAATATACAATATACAAAATACAAAATTGGGTTATAAATTTTTTGATCGTTTAAAATTTGGTGATTGGATATTGTTTGTTTCTTGTTTCTTGTTTCTTGTGATTTCTTACATTACTCTAATTTTAACAGTAAGTCGCAGTGCGTGGCTGGGAGCGGTTTTTGTGACGATTGGATTTTTAAAGATTATGTTGACCAACGGTTCTTGGAAAATGTCGCAATGGGATTGGAAAAAATTCGTGTGCTCATTGGGAAGTATTGTTGCGGTTGTAATTATTAGCATAGGAATTGTGTATGTTTTCAATCTTTCACGCTTCCAAATTTTTAATCGAGCTGCCAGCACCGGAGGGCTCCAAAAAATCACCATTGCTTGCGAAGAGAATACATATAAAAAAGACTTGGCTCCTGATAAAATAAATAATGTTTCAGAATTGGAACAATATGGCTGTCGGCATATTAATTTGGAAGAAATTGAAAAGGAAAAAGCTGCGGGATTTGCAATAAAAGAAATTTATCGCAATGATCCAAATGTAAATATCCGAGCGGAAATATACAAGAAATCTTGGGAACAAATCAAGGCTCATCCAATTTTCGGAATCGGGTGGGGAAGCATCAGCCGAATCTTAGGCACTGATGAACGTGGGGCAGGGCTTAATGCCAGCAACATATTTCTGGAAACATGGCTGGGATCAGGATTAATTGGAATTTTATCTTTTATAATCTTATTGGTATATATTTTTGCCAAAAGCGTGAAAATATTTTTGAGTAAAAGTATAATTGACAAATCAGTTGCAGTCTTTATTCTTTTAGGATGGACAGCTATCATAATTCCAAATCTTTTTAATTCGGGAATATTTTTAGGATTTTTATGGGTATATTTGGCAGCAACTCTCGGGTTAATGGAAGAAGTTTAAAGGCTGAAACAATCATCTTTCAATCTTATGCGTATAGGCATCGATATCAGATTAATCGGTAAAAAAAGAACCGGCGATGAAGCGGTTGTTTTTAATCTGGTCAAAAATTTGGCTAAAATTGACCAGACTAATGAATATTTCCTATTCACCGATGTTGTTGATGAAGAACAGTTGAATGTAATATCAACACAAATTGATATATCAGATAAAAACAATTTCAAAATAATTTCTTTGCCGAACAGAAATAAATTTACTTGGAATTTTTGGACATTGCCGAAATATCTTCGCCGAAATCCAGTGGACGTTTTCCACACGCAATATATTACGCCCTGGTTCGTGCCAAAAATCATTAAGATTGTGACGATTGTTCACGACATTTCTTTTAATTCTTTTCCGCAGCTCATCAAATTTTCCGATTTATTTTTCCTGAAAACCTTGATTCCGCTGAGCCTCAGGAGAGCTAACAAAATCATCGGCGTTTCACAATTTACCCGCAATGAAATAATAAAATTTTACAAGATTAAGCCGGAAAAAGTTGATTACATTTATGATTCAGTTAGTGATGATTTCCTGAATTCGCAATCCGGGGAAGAAATTCCAGAAACTAAAAAAGAAGAAATCAGAAAAAAATACAATCTGCCGGAAAAATTTATTTTATACATGGGAACTTTGCAACCGAGAAAAAACATCCCGCAGCTTGTTGAAGCTTATGCGGCGGTTGAAAATAAACTTGGCGGAATTAAACTGGTTATTTGCGGAAATCGCCAAGCGCATAATTTTGACAGGAAGATCGACAAGGCAATTGCGAAAAATAAACTGGAAGAAAACGTGATTTTCCCAGGATTTATTGAAGAAGAAGACAAAAAAACCATTTTTCAGATGGCTTACGCTTTCGTGTTCCCATCGCTCTATGAGGGATTCGGAATCCCGGTTTTGGAAGCCATGAGCCAAAAAGTTCCGGTTTTAGCTTCAGACATCCCCAGTTTGAAAGAAATCGCCCAGGATGGCGCATTATATTTTGATGCAACATCCATTGCTGATTTTTCGCAGAAGTTGTATGATGTTTGTGTTAATGATAGCCTCAGAGCAGAGCTGATCCAATCAGGCGTGGCAAGAATCGGCTTTTTTTCTTGGAAAAATTCAGCCCAAAAGATGCTTGCAATTTATCAGGAATTGTAGCATAATCATAAAGACTGTTTTTAATTAATAATAAATAAATTAATAAATGTTTATGGAAAGTTACCAGCGGGATTCAAAAAGTCCTATTGTGCAAAAAAAGAAAAGAAGATGGCTGGTGCCATTTTTGGTTATTGTGGCAATAATTTTGGGTATTGCAGGCTTTTTTGCCTGGAAAGCCGGTTTTACTTTGAGTAAGATTTCAACTGAAGGAGGAAGCGGATTATTGCAGAGCTTAACCCGCGTTATTCCGGGAGTTGAAAACAAGGTAAAAGGCGAAGAAGCAGGCCGCATTAATATTGCTCTTTTGGGAATGCGCGGCGAAAACATTCCTGGCGGAGGAACATTGGCGGATACCATCATGGTTCTCAGCATTGAGCCTCAGGCCAACAGGGCGGCGCTTGTTTCGGTGCCTAGAGATTTGTGGGTGAAAAATCCGGGAAGCGAAACTTACAGCAAAATAAACGCAGTCCATGCTTATGGTGAAGAAAACGGAAAACAGCAGGGACTTTCACAAATGGAAAAAGTTTTAGAAGATGTTTTAGGTATGCCGATTCATTATGCCGTAAAAATTGACTTCAAGGGATTCAAGGAACTGATTGATGTAATCGGCGGTGTTCAAATCACGCTGGACAAGCCTTTTGAGGAAGGCGTGCAATTTAATAAACCCCATGTTTGCGATTCCTTTTTCACTGTTCCAACAGGAGAATATGAAAATAAAACAGTAAAATATTTCAGTGAATTTTCACGTACTTATAAAACACGGGTGGTTGAAAGTTATCCTTTATGCACGGCGCCACCTGATACATTAGAATGTGGAGGAAACTTCAAGCTAGCTGCTGGTACACAAACCTTGAATGGCAATCAAGCTTTGTGTTTTGCACGTTCTCGTGAGACATCCAGTGACTTCGAAAGAGCCAAGCGCCAGCAGATAATTATTCAGAAAATCCAGGAAAAAATTATAAGTCTTGGCACAATGAGCGATTTTGGCAAAGTGAATGCCATGCTAGACACTTTGGGCAATAATGTTAAAACTGATTTACAAGCTTGGGAAATGAAAAGATTGTATGATTTGTATAAAGGTATGCAGAATATTCAGGTGACCAGACGCGTCCTTGAAGCTTCAGAAGAAGGATTGCTTTATTTTCCGGAAACAACCCCGGAAAAAGGTTCAATTTTATCCCCAATCGGAGATAATTATGACAAAATAAGGGAAATGTTTAAAAATATCTTCACGTTGCCAGAACAATCTGATATTAACCCAAAATAAGTAAAAATTATTTTCTTTTTCAATGGAACTTTCTATAATCGTTACGAATTATAAGAATTCAGAGCTTTTGAAATTGTGCCTGAATTCAATAAAAAAAAGCACGATCAATGTCGCGTATGAGTTAATTGTTACTGATAGCGAAACACAGGAAGATATGGAAATGATGATGCGGGAAGAGTATAGCGATGTAAAATTTTTTCCGGACAAGAAAAACATAGGTTTCATGGCTTGTGCAGAAAAAGGAATTAAATATAGTAAAGGGGATTATATCTTAATTTTAAATGGCGACCTTATAGTTGAGCCGGATTCTATTCAAAAAATGCTGGAATTTTTAAAAAGCGATCCTCTAATCGGAATGGTTGGTCCTAAGCTTTTGAATTTTAACGGAACGTTGCAATATTCATGTTTTAGATTTTATAAACCACAGACCATAGTTTATCGCAGGACATTTTTAGGTCGCTTATCATTTGCCAAAAAACATCTGGATCGGTTTCAAATGAAGGATTATGATCACGCTTCGCCAAAAGAAGTTGATTGGCTGATGGGAAGCGCGCTGATGATTTCTCGCAAAGCTTTGGAAAAAGTTGGTTTCATGGACAAGCAATATTTCATGTATATGGAGGATGTTGATTGGTGCAGGAGATTTTGGGAAAATGAATATAAAGTTATGTATTATCCGCTGGTAATGATGCATCATTATCATGGCAGAGGCAGCGCCAAGGGTGGAGTCATCAGGTCACTTATTTCTAGCCGTCTAACTTGGATTCATATTTTCAGTGCTATAAAATATTTCAAAAAATTCTGGGGAAAAGCTGTTCCGGAACATAATTAAAAAACTTAATTTAAAAATGATATGCAGGAAGAAGGCAGTGAAATCCAAGAGAAAACCGGATTGAATGATGAAAATAATTCTTTCAAAAAAAAGCTTGTCAGCAACTATTTGAAATTGGTGATGCTGGTTGTTTTTTGTGCACTTTTTTTCTGGATAGGTTTTGAAAAAGGAAAAGAAAACCAGATTTCTCAGCCGGCAGTAGAAATGCAGGAAGCTGTTTTTAAAAACAAGGAAAAAACCAATGAAAAAAGCATTGATTTCTCCTTGTTTTGGGACGCCTGGGATTTGGTAAAAAATAAATATATCGATTCGGACAAGCTTGATGCCAATGATCTTTTCTACGGGGCGATAAAAGGCATGATGCAAGCAACAGGAGACCCTTATACAAATTTCTTCACTGCTGAAGAAAATAAAAAATTCAACGAAGACATCACCGGTGTTTTTGAAGGAATTGGAGCTGAATTGGGAATTAAAAATGAGATTCTTACGGTAATTGCTCCGTTGCCGGGAACCCCGGCAGAAAAAGCCGGACTTCGCAGCGGAGACAAGATTATAAAAATTAATGGCAAAATGGCAGCGGAAATGAGCATTGAAGAAGCGATTGATAATATCCGGGGACCAAAAGGAACTTCGGTGGTGCTGACGATTTTCCGAAACGGAGACCAGGATACCCGTGATGTGACAATTGAAAAAGACAAAATAAACGTGAAAAGCGTGACTTTGGAATGGAAAGAGGGGAATGTTGCATATATAAACATAACTCGTTTTGGCGAAGATACCAGCAATTTGTTTTCTGATATTATCAATTCTGTCAAGGAAAAAAATGCAGCCGGAATAATCCTGGATCTGCGCAATAACCCGGGCGGATATTTAGGAACATCTATTGATGTTGCCAGTCGCTTGTTACCTAAAGGAAAAATTGTGGTTATTGAAGAAACGGGCGATAAAAGCCGCAAAAATATGGAAACTTATGGCGGTGATATTGCCAGCGGCATTGAAACGGTAGTTTTGATCAATGAAGGAAGTGCGAGCGCTTCGGAAATTGTGGCAGGCGCTCTCAGAGATAATCGTGAAAATGTCACGCTTGTCGGGGAAAAATCTTTCGGCAAAGGGTCTGTTCAGGAATTTATTGAAATGCCCAGGGGAACAGCGGCTAAAATAACAGTTGCCAGGTGGCTGACTCCCAAAGGTGTTCAGATAAATGAGCAGGGAATCAGTCCGGATAAAGAAGTAAAAAATACTTTAGATGATTACAATAATAACAAGGATCCGCAACTAGATGCAGCGTTGGAAATATTGAAGGAAAAAATTAAAAAATAAACCAAAATTTATACATTTGCTTGCCAATTTTTTGTAGAAAACAAAAACCGCCATTTTTTTGAAACGCGGTTTTTTTGTAAAATTATTTTGTCAGCTGATATCCATTTTCTTCCCATTTTGGCATAGCGCCCTTAAGGACAAAGGGCGAAACCAGTAGCATATCATACATTTGGACAGAAGCTTGAAATTCCTGAAGCTCGCTGATTCCGACTACCACAACTCTTTTTTCAGTTATTTCTTTGCGTCTTTTTTCAACTTCTAAAAAGGGGATGTTAATAGCTCCCGGAATGTGATTCTTGGAATATTCTTCCTGAGTCCGGACATCAATGATAAATGTCGGAACGCCTTCTTTAATGGCATTGCTCAAATCCTTACTTTCAACATAAGAAACCTTCAACTGGTCTTCAAAAGAATTAGGGTTGCCATAAGTGACAGAGACGCCAACTGTTTGTTTCCACCCATTCATGCCGTCAGCCAAAACCAAAAAATTTTCAAAATTTTCTTTTTTAAGCTGGTCTACGGCTTTTTTAATATTTTCATCTTCTGCACTTTCAGCAACAACAACCACTTGTTTATTGATATCTATTTTATTTTTCAAAGGGAACTCTTCGGGAGTTATGTTTACTGCGTCTGCAATATGTTCAGTGGCGTATGTTTCAAACGGCCGTATGTCCAAAAGCACAGGCAACTCATTTTCCTTGGCTAAAAGAATTTTCTTATACAAATCTTTGGCGTTTATAGTTTTATATTCCAAGCCATTTTCTTCTTTAACGAGCGAAACATCGTCTTGTTCTTTGAAAAGATTGCTGCGGAAAAGGGTAATCACAATAACGACCATAATCAGAACAAAACCAATCATAATGGCTATCTGATCTTTTTTGTCTTTTGTTTTTTGAATTTTATCGTCCATTTTTTTAGTATTTTGAAAATTAAACTTTATACTAAAACACTACCAATAAAATCAGCATGGCCGTTGATAAATTCCCTTACATTTATAGGCATTTTTCCTTCCTGTTGGATTTCTTTCAGAATTATTATTCCATTTCCGGTTTGCACTCCGATTTCATCAGCAATTTCAAAAACTTCTCCCTCAATGTGTTTTTGCTGAGGATTAATGCTTTGTTTTTCTATGGAAACTAATTTCAGTCGGAGTCTCTCATTGTCTTTTTTCCAATAGCAAAATATTCCCGGCCAGGGAGCAAGCGCGCGATAGCGGTTATGGATATCTTCCGAATCATCCGTCCAATTTACATATCCGTCATTGCGTTCAATGAGCTGACACATTGTAGCTTTTGAATTATCCTGGGGTTGTGGCTGGATTTTTCTTTCAATCCAAAGCGGAATTGTTTCCAAAAGCATTTCAGCTCCGACTTCTGAAAGCTTATTAAGAAGAGCGAGATTGTCGTCTCCAGGTTCAATTAAAACGGTTTTTTGAGCTAAAATATCTCCAGTATCAATACCTTTGTCCATCAACATAATGGTGATTCCGGTTTCCTTTTCTCCATTTATAAGAGCATTTTGAATCGGTGATGGCCCGCGATATTTCGGAAGTAGGGAAGCGTGTACGTTGATGCAGCCAAAACCCGGAATGTTCAGGACTGCTGGCGAAAGGATTTTCCCATAAGCAGCTACAATAATCAAATCCGCTTTCAAATCCTTGATTTGTTCAACAGCTGCTTCATCTATTTTTTCAGGCTGAAAAACAGGAATATTTTTTTCTTGGGCTATTTTTTTAACCAAGGGTTCGCTAATTTCTTGTTTGCGGCCTATTTTTTTATCTGGTTTGGTAAAAACTCCCACAATATTATATTTTTTTTCTATAAGCGCTTTTAAGACGACTGCAGATAATTCAGATGTTCCCATAAAAACAATCGGGATTTTTATTTGTTTTTCTTCTTTAAACATAAATAATTATTTTATTTGATTATCTATTTAATATTTTTTGCAGTTTTTTTGTTTTTGAGATAAAAAGGATTCCGTCAAGATGGTCAATCTCATGTTGCATTGCTCTGGCTAAGAGTCCCTGCGTCTTCACTTTTGCTGGCTGACCTTTTTCATCAGTATATCTGACTTGCACTTCACTGTAACGGGAAACAGGGTAGAATTCACCAGGAAAACTGAGACAACCCTCATCACAAACCTCCTTTTGTCTGGATTTGGCAGTAATTTTCGGATTAATCAAGATATAGCGAATATCTTCCAATTCAATAATGCAAAGCCGGACACTGACGCCAACTTGCGGTGCAGCTAAACCCACGCCATTTTTATTAGCGTGCAAAGTTTCAGTCATGTTTTCTATAAGTTCCTGAACCTCTTTATTCAAGGGATCTTTGATTTTGGCTGCTTTCTGCGACAAAACCGGATCAGGATATTTTCTGATTTTGAGTTTCATAATTATCTTAATTTTAGCACAAAAAACGTTTTTCTGTACAGTTTTTAATGTTAAATTTCAATTTTTATTGATAATCTTGAAAAAATAGCGCCATTTTTCACCGCTCTTGCAAAGTTCCTTAGTGTCATTCAGGGCTTTTTCCACGATAGTTTTGTTATATTTTTTGCACATTTGGAAGACAGAACTGCGCTTATTGTTTGGTATACTTAATTCACTTATAATTTTTAGCGCCAAATCTTGCCATTCATAAGCCGGCGGTTTTTTGGCTATCCGAGTATTTAATATATCTTTGAATGATTTGGGCTGCATATATTTATGTTTTAATTGTAGCAGGTTAGAGTTTACGCGCAAATTGTAATTATAATAAAAAAATGTTATCCTAACTCTATAAAAAGGCTTTTAATGGGAAAATATTATGCAAAAAAAGAAGATATTTATTGAAATAGCTGTCCCGCAACAGATTAAAAAGCGGATAATGCAAAAGATTGCTCCTTGGGCTGATTTACCAATCAAGTGGGTCAAAGAAGAAAGTCTTCATATAACCGTGTCTTTTGTTGGCTATGTCGATGAGAGCGTTGTGCCTGACATTTGTTTCAAGGTTAAAGAAACTGTGGCTAAAATTGAATCTTTTGAAATTACTTTTGATCGCATCGGGCTTGCTCCGGATGCTGAAAATCCAAAATCAATTGCTCTCATTGGAAAACCATTGAAAGAGTTGGGAGAATTGAATGAGAAAATTGAAGAAGCGTTAGATATGTATCCGCAAAAACATAAACAATTCTCTCCACATGTGACTTTGGGTAGAATCAAAAAACTAAAATGGGATGAACTTTCCAAGAAACCGCTTATTGAAGAAAAATGCAATATTGGCATGACAGCGGAAGCGGTTTTGGTGATGGAAAGCCGTGGCGGAGAAGGATCATATTCTGTTTTGGAACAATGCAACTTAGTTTAGTTTGCTAGAATTTATATTTTATGGAAATACTTGGCGTACGAATCGATAATTTTTCCAAACAAGAGATTCTGAAAAAAATAGAATCCTTTTTAGCTGATGGCAAATTTCATCAGATTGCGACAGTTAACGCGGAGTTTATTTTGCAAGCCCAAAAAGATAATGATTTTAAAAATATTTTGAATACTTGTGATTTGAATGTAGCGGATACAATCAGCATCCGATATGCGTTTTTGCGTTACGGAAAATGGTTGAAAGCCAGAATTGCCGGCGCAGATCTCATGCATGAAATTTTAAAAATTGCCAATGAAAAAAAATTTTCTGTTTTTCTAGCCGTCAGCAAAAACGGTTTGAGTTCCTACGAAGAAATAAAAAATAAGTTATCGCAAATATACCCAAATGTAAATTTTTCTGGTGCTGATATTGATAATCAAAATTTTTCTTCATACCAAATGCCATATGCCATATGCCAGATACTATTTTGCAACTTCGGCGCCCCGCGTCAAGAAAAGTTTATTAATTGCGTAAAAAATGATATACTGGGAGTGGCCATGGGAATTGGCGGTTCTTTTGATTATATAACAGGAAAAATTAAAAGAGCGCCCAAAATAATGCGCTATTTTGGCTTAGAGTGGCTTTGGAGGCTGATTTTGCAGCCAAAAAGATGGAAAAGGATCTGGAATGCTGTAATTATTTTTCCAATTAGAATAATTTTTAATAAATAAATTTACCCTGCCAAATTTCGCCAAAGGCGGAACAACAGAGTTAAATTCAACAAGACATATGACATCTAAAACAAAATTAATAAAAACAGTCTATCTTTATCTGATAGCGGCAGTCAGCTTGATTTTTGTAGCCGTAGGAATCGGAAGAATTTTGAATACAGGAATGAAATATTATCTTTTTCCGGAAGCTGAGAAAAAAAGTTATTATGAGTGCAATAATCAACCCCCAGTAGCTGCAGTTATTTCCAAGGAAGGGGCTACAACAGAACAAAAAGTCCAGATAGACGAACTGCTGGCTGACTATCAGAACTGGAAAGAAAATCAAACTGGCGACAAATGTATAGTCCCGGCTAGACAAAACAACATCGTAGATGCGATGACTATGGTTATAATTGCCGTTCCGATTTGCTGGATTCACTGGATGTTTATTCGCAGAAGCAAAAAAGAAGAGAATGAAGAATAATTTTTTATGATTATATTGATAATTATCATTGCTGTGGTTTTATTCATTGCGGGAGCAGTTTGGGTAATTTCTAGCAAAGATTAAAATTATGGAAAAAGTCAGAGTCAGATTTGCGCCATCACCGACAGGCTATTTGCATGTAGGCGGACTTCGTACCGCTCTTTATGATTATTTGTTTGCCCAAAAAAATGGAGGGACTTTTATTTTGAAAATTGAGGATACAGATCAAAAAAGATATGTCGATGGTGCAGTTGAAAATTTGATAAAGTCTTTAGGCTGGGCTGGATTAGAATGGGATGAGGGAGTTTTTACAAAGACAGACAAGAAGTCTATAAAATCAAAAACATATGCAGATATTTCGGAAGTTGGCAAATATGGTCCATATGTGCAATCTGAAAAACTGGATATTTACAAAAAATATGCTGAGCAACTAGTTAAAGATGGCCATGCCTATTATTGTTTTTGCACCTCGGAATGTCTTGAAAAAATGCGCAAAGAGCAAGCAGCTCAAAAGCAAGCCCCCATGTATGACAAGCGTTGCCAGAAGCTTTCTGAAGAAGAAACTGAAAAAAGAATTAAACAGGGAGAAAAATATGTTATCCGACAAAAAATAGATGCCGAAGGTTTTACCGAATACGAGGATCTGGTTCGCGGAAAAGTAAAATTCGAAAATAAACTGCTCGACGATCAGGTACTGATGAAATCAGACGGCTATCCGACATATCACCTGGCCAGTGTTGTTGATGACCATGAAATGGGCATAACCCATGTCATTCGTGGAGAAGAGTGGCTTCCAAGCCTTCCGAAACACATCTTGCTCTATAGGAATTTTGGCTGGAAACCGCCGCAATTTGCACATCTTCCGCTTTTAATAAATCCTGACAAAACCAAGCTTTCCAAACGCCAAGGCGATGTGTCAGTGGAGGACTATATTAAAAAAGGCTATTTGAAAGAAGCCATTATTAATTTCGTGGCTCTTTTAGGCTGGAATCCTGGCGAGGGAAGTACTCAGGAAATATTTTCTCTGGAAGAGTTGATAGAAAAATTTGATTTTGCCCATGTGCACAAAGCGGGCGCTGTTTTTGATCTCAAGAAATTAGACTGGCTGAATGCCCAGTATATCAAAAAAATGAGCCCAGAAGATATATATCAAAATGCATTAATATATTTAGAACAGAAAGAATTTTACAAAACCTGGAGCAAGGAGCATGCAACGGGGGAGAGGGAAGAGTTTGTCAAGAAAGTTTTGACGATTGAAAAAGAACGGCTGACAAAATTTTCCGATGTCGGCGAAGAAAATAAATTTTTCTTTCAGGATGTTTCTTGTGAAAAAGAATTACTGCGCTGGAAAAAAAATACTGACGAAGAGACGAAAAAATCATTAGAAATAGCCAGCAAAGTGTTGACCGAAATTGCTGAGGCAGATTGGGAACTTAAAAATCTGGAAAATAAATTATTGGAAGCCGCGGGGGAAAAACGAGGAGATTTGCTGTGGCCGCTTAGAGCTGCTCTTACAGGACTTCAAAAATCGCCATCGCCATTCGAAGTGGCTTGGGTTTTGGGCAAAAAAGAATCACTAAAACGCATTGAAAAAGCTTTGGAATTGTTATAATTTCAAAAAATGAATATAAAAAGAAAAAACAATTTATTCTCAAATAAGATTAAATTTACAATGAGCATGGCAATATTCCTTGCGCTGTTTTTGGTTTTTTATGAAGTCAAGGCTGACAGCATAAGTGATCTTTATGAAACTTCGCTTTCCGATAAGGACCAGGAAAAATATGAGGAATTGGCAAAAAAAGCTGAGATTTACAGGCAAATAATTGAAATTAAAGAAAAGCAAGGTGAAACTTTGGAAAACCAGCTTTCCATAACCAATTCAAATATTGAAGAATTGCAAACTCAGATCGACATAACTTCGCGCCAACTCACTGACTTGAATGAAAAAATTATCAGCCTGGAAAAACAAATAAAAGAAAGAAATAGTTTATTGAATTCTCAAAGAAAATTGCTGGCCGAGATTGTTCAAACTTATTATGAAACAAACAAGGCAGGCCTATTGGCTGCGTATCTTTCGGGTGAAAATATTGCATCATTCATAGTAAAAAAAGACAGGATAGCGCAGACTGGCGATAAGATAAATGAATTGGTTAAATCAATTGCAAAAACAAGGGATGACTTGAAAGCACAAAGCGCTGATTTGGATTCCAGGAAGAGCGATCTTGTTAAAAAGAATCAAGAATTAGCAGATCAGAATAGCAATCTAGAAACTGTTAAAAGGCAGCGGCAGAAATTATTGGTGGAAACTCAAGGTGATGAAGAACGCTACCGAAGCTTGCTTGCAAAAGTTGAAGCCCAGAAACAGGAACTTTTGGATATAGACCAATTTTTTGCTGCCAGTGGGCTAAGCGCTGATTCCTATCCCAAACCGGATTCAAAATATTTTGCTTCAACAGATTGGTTTTATTATCAATGGGATAAACGATGGGGAGATGAAAATATCGGAAATACGAGAACAAAAATGAAAAGCTATGGCTGTGCAGTTACCGCTGTTTCCATGGTTTTCACAAAAGAAGGGATTTCCATGACACCAGGAAAACTTGCCAATGAGCCTATTTTTTCCGGAGACCTGATAAATTGGTATGATGCGAAAGATTGGGAAAAAAACTGGCCTGTTCCTGATTCCAAATACGGTTATGCACATGGCAATATAAACTGGTCGTCTGTTGATAGTGAGCTTAAAAAAGGCAATCCGGTTATTGTTTATATAAAAAGAACAAAAGGCGGCGGACACTACGTTGTTATTCATAATAAAGATTCAAAAGGGAAGTATGTGGTTCATGATCCCTATTTTGGGGCTAATATATTTCTAGAGACATCACAAGCGCTAGTAGGTGCTTTAGGTTCATCCAGTGCAACCAGAGTTGACCAAATGGTGGTTTATAAAAAATAATATAAAATTTTCTATCGCAGGGGTTGTGCGACATTAGGCAGGTTTCTGTTTTTTTAAAAAAGGAAACTAAAAATCAAGAATCAAATTGCCCGAACCAACCATTTTTCAACTCTTCAGAAGCGGGATATTTAAAAATATAAATTCAGTGAAATTGCATAAATTCAAGTCTTTACAGATTTGAATTTTTTGTTTGAAAATTTTTCTTTTTTTAAAAAAATTTTTTAAATTCATTTTTTTATTTTTTATTCAATTATTTTTTTAAAAAATATCCTGAGCTGAGAGTCGGAATGATTTGAGGGGTTTCGGGGATAGGTAGATGTATGCTGAGGTCGGTTCATTTTTGCCATAAGTCAAAATAGGGCATCTTTTTAGCAAATGAATGCTTTCAGGGATACATAGATGTATCTGGTTTGGGGAAAATTTGGGGCAAAAACTTCGGAAAAATTTTTTAATTTTTATTTATATATAAATTCAAAAATGAAATGCATTTTTTAAAAGATAGAACCGGAAAACTGAAATGAAAAAATAGAGGGATCTCAAACAAATGAGAATATGGGTTAAAAGTATTTAAAAGGGCCAAGAGGGTTTTAATAAGGCTGTATTTTAAATATAACGTCGCAAAAGATATATTGTGCGACATTATATCTATAGAAAAAGAGCTACTTACCTACTAAAGCAAATAACTCTCTTTATTTTTTTACAACTCCATTTTAAAAACGCCTGTTTCGTAAATTTTAAATCCCATGCTTAGATATAATTTTCTGGCTGCTTCTCTTTTGGGATTGCTGGTAAGATTTATTCTGCGGGCTTTTTTATTTTTGGCTATGGCTATTAATTTTTCTGTTATTTTTCTGCCATGTCCCTCCCCTCTCCGGGTAGAATCAACAATTACATCTTCTATTCTTGCCACGCATCCTTCGCAAGGGACTTGATGGATTATTAATGATCCAAATCCGATCACCTGCCTTTTTTCTTCAAGAACAATGCAATTGCAGCCAGCATCTTTGATAAGTGTTTTTATATTAATCCTAGTTTCTTTTCCGGTAAGCTGAGACAAAAGATCTTCAACTTTTTTCTTGTCCTGATGTTTTAATTTTCTTAATTTTGCCATTTTTTTATTTTAATAAATTATTTTTTTCTTTTTTATAATTTTCAATAGCTTTACGCAAGGCGTCAGCGGCCAGATTGCTGCAGTGCATTTTGATGCTTGGCAGTCCGCCGAGTTCATCAGCGACCATTTTGTTGGTGATTTTCAAGGCTTCGTCCAAAGTTCTGCCTTTGGCCATATCAGTCGCTATTGATGATGTGGCGATAGCGGCGCCGCAGCCCAAGGTCTCAAACTTGATATCCTCAATGATTTCTTCTTTTTGATTATTTTGGCCAACCTTGATATACATGCGCATGATGTCGCCGCATCTTGGATTGCCAACCAAACCAACACCGTCGGGATTTTTGATTTCGCCTTGGTTGTGGGGTTTAGTAAAATGTTCGATAACTTTTTTATTGTATTGCATAAATGTGATTAGATTTTTTGAATATTTATTATTTATTGGTATAGAATTTATTTGAATTCTGAAAGCACATTACCTGAAATTTTTCTAAGGCGTTCGACTATTTCTTTGAGTTTTTTTATAAGAACGTTGATTTCTCCTTTAGTTGTATTTTTTCCCAGTGTAATTCTAAGGCTGCCATGGGCTTGTTCGTGCTTCAAGCCTAAAGACAAGAGAACATGCGAAGGTTCCAGTGTTCCGGAAGAACAAGCGCTGCCAGTTGAAGCAGCAATGCCTTCCATATCCAAAGAAAGAACAAGACCCTCCCCTTCCACATTATCAAAACGAAAATTAGCGTTGTTGGGTGAACGTTTTTCAGCTGATCCATTCAAATATGAATTGGGAATTTCTTCCAACACTTTTTTGATTAAATAATCCCTGAGTGCTTGTATTTTTTTGCTGATTTTCGGCTGCTGGTCATTGTTGATTGCTGAAATTGCTTCAGCCAAGCCGACGATTCCTGGCACGTTGTGAGTGCCGGCACGCAAACTAAATTCCTGTTCCCCGCCTTCCTGAATGCGTTTTATGGGTGTTCCTTTGCGGATATATAAAAGTCCGACGCCTTTTGGCCCGTAAATTTTATGTCCCGACATGGACAATAGGTCAACAGCTAATTTGTTGACATTGCAATCGAAATAATTGACTGCTTGAGTGGCATCAGTATGAAAAAATATGCGGGTCAGATTCTTTTTAGCCCTTTCCGCATTTATTTTTTTAAGCATTTTTCCGATTTCTTCAATCGGCTGCACGGTTCCAATTTCATTATTAACATACATGACAGAAACAAGGATTGTGTTCGGTTGAATATTTTTTTCAATATCCTGGATTGAAATTATGCCTTCTTTGTCGGGAGCTATGTAGGAAACCTGTGCCCAACGGTCCTTCTCGACTGTTTTACAGGCATTTAGCACGCAGTGATGTTCCAATTTAGTGGTAATTATATGTGGTCTCTCATTGTTTTTGTGAGCAACCGAATAATAGGCGCGAATGATTCCGTTGATAGTCAGATTATTGCTTTCTGTAGCGCCAGAAGTAAAAATTATTTCTGATGGGGATGCGCCGAAAAAGTCCGCAATTCTGGCGCGGGCATTGTCCACTGCTTCCACAGCTTCTTGGCCAAAACTGTGCACTGACATCGGATTGCCAAACTTTTCTGAAAAATATGGAAGCATAGTTTTCAAAACTTTTGGTTCAAGCGGAGTTGTAGCGGCATGATCTAAATAAATTTTACTCATAAAAATTATTTTATTAAATCACTTAATTTTATTGAATATAAGGTTTTTTTGATCTGCATTCCCAATTTATTCCACACTATGCTGGACGGGCAACTATGTTCAGCGGCGCAGAATTTTCCCACGCAACGCATCGGCGAAATGTCACCTTCCAGAATTTCAATGATTTCACCCACAGGAATTTTTTTCGGATCGCGGGCAAGGATATAGCCGCCCGTTTTCCCCTTGGCGCTGTCCAATATGCCCTGATCTTTCAGTGTGCCCAATAGACGCTCCAGATATTTTTGAGAAACATCTTCTTCGGCTGCAATTTTTTTGGCAGTTTTTTGTTTTGGAAAAACTCTCGCCAAATTAATCGCTGCTTTAAGTCCATATTCAGCTTTGGTTGAAAATCGCATCCGGTAGTAGAAATTCGAAAGGGCTTTGCCCAAAAGAATTTTATAATAATTGATGATTAACTAGATAAATTTTATTGCATGATAGATAATAAAATATGCCCATACATTCGAATTTTCACTACCGGATTAATACCTACCAATTTAGTATGCTTTCATATTAATGCCTTTGCCAAAAAGTGTCAAGGTTTTCAAAGTGATTGACTTTTTTCTAAAACATTGTAGACTGTTTTGAGGTTCCTAAGAGGTTTATAAAAATAAATCAACGTTTTAATTCAACGAGAAAGGAGTTTCGTTATGGCAGATAGTTTTTTGGAAAATTCAGCAGAGGAAAGATTGTTAAGAGCAGTAAATCGTAAAATGTCAGAGAAACTTTCATTAACACTCTCTATACAAACAAAGGAAGATGCACGTATATTGAGAGGCGTAGTTGGCCCAACGGATGCGACGCGGGGCGCAACGATTCACTTTATCGCTGATCCCAGGCTGTTTCGGGTGAAGTTTGTTTTCGCAAAAAATATAAAAAATGTTTGCGAAAAACGCGAAATTGTTTGGCATAATTGCCACAAGTTTCTCGTTTCTAAAAGAGAAATGATAGATGGCAGAATTGAATACTTGGCTCAAGATATTGTGGAAGAAGTTGCTATTCTTTTGCAAGAATTTGTTAAAGTTGACATTAGTAAAAGCCAAGGTTAAGCAAAAAAATTACTTTAATTTATAAAAGGGGCTGTTGCATTGACGCAGCCTCTTTTTGCTTGTCTTTTCCATATTAATTTATTATATATATGCATACTTGATACAAAATACCCGATACATTATACTATTTGTATATGCGTATTTCCTACTCAGCACTGGATACATACCAGAATTGCTCGCTGAAATATAAATTTCAAAATATCGACAAAATCAAAGAGCCCAAATCCAAGGAGGCGGTTTTTGGCACGCTGATTCACAGCACGCTTAAATTTATCCACACTCCTTCCCTGCTCCAGCCCAAATTGGAAGAAGCTTTGGACTATTTTTCCAAAAATTGGAACGCAGATGTTTTTGAAAATGAAATGGAAGAACGTGCGGCTTTTTCCCAAGGTGTGCAAATAATCCAAAATTATTACAAAAAAAACGATCCTGTGGCTGCTAGTATTGTTGATTTGGAAAGCCGTTTTGCAATTGAAATTGCCGATCCGCAAGAATCAGCCACCCATATTATTTCCGGGATAATTGACCGCATCGACAAAACCGAAGACGGCTATGAAATTATTGATTATAAAACAACCAAAAAAATGCCGTCCCAGGAAAAAGTGGACAATGATTTGCAGCTTTCGGTCTATCTTAACGCTTTCCTCTCGCGCTATCCGAAAGAAGCGGCAAATTTGGATAAAATTACGGTCAGCCTCTATTATCTCAAACATGGTGTCAAACTAAGTTCTACCCGCACCAAGAAACAACTGGAAAACGCCAAAAAGATATTTTTAGATGTGGTTGCAGCAATTGAAGCAGAAAAATTCGAACCGAACGTGACGCCGCTTTGCGACTGGTGCGGCTATCAGAAATTTTGTCCGATGTGGAAGCATAAATTCAAGGAACAAAGAAAAATTGACACAGAAGAAGTCAGCGGCGCCATTGAAGAATATATCAATCTGAAATCAGCAGTTAATTCAACCAAAACTAGAATCATGGAACTCCAGGAAAAAATTATGGACTATATGGAGCAAGAAGGCGTGGAGCGGGTTTTCAGTGATGGAGGAATTGTGGCGCAATCAGTCAGGAAAACTTTTAAATACGACGAAAAAAAGCTCCGTAAAATTTTGGAGCCTCTGGATAAATGGGAAGCAGTTTTGAAAGTGGATGGCATTGCTCTCAAAAGTATTTTGGCTGTTCTTCCCTCGCCTGCTAAGAAAGAAATTGAAAACGCTAAAGTTTTAGACAAAGAAACCAAAAGTTTGACAGTCAAGAAAAAATAAATTAATATACAAAATTCTTTAAAAACAAAATATTTTAAGAGGAGGTTTACTATGCGAATCATTATAGATATAGATGGAAAAGGAGCGACAGTTAGCGAAGAAGTTGAGTTTACAAGCAGGACCACAATATATGAAGGAAAAGAAAATATTGAAGCCTATGAGAAAGATCGTGATGGAAAAATAGTACTAAAATCACGTAAAGCAGTTATTGAAAAAGTGGAACATCTTTTAAAAAATACACTTCTTGCAAAATGATTAGGATACTTTGAAAATTAAAAAAGTCGGACATTATTTAATGTTCGGCTTTTAAAATTTCACAAATTTTTTCCAGCGGTCGTACAATTCTTTTGTGGCGATCAAATCCCCGGCGTTATATTTGGCAATTTCCATAAATTTCTTTTCTTTGAAAAGCCCGCCGACGTCATCGCCTGTGACACCGCCAGCTTTGGGACTTTCAATGCCAAAAGCGCGTGACCAAAGATGCAAATTGCCTTTTCTTCGGACTGATCCATAGAAAGTAAACTGGTCCAAAAGATCAATATGTCTGGCATTTTTCGGCTGGCTGGAAAGGTAGCGGTTGGCCATTAGGTTTTTGGAGGGCTTGATTTTGTGGATGGCGCTTCTCACCATAAGGAATGGCACGTCAAAGGCGCGCCCATTAAAACTGACAAATTCGTCATATTTTTGCGCCAGATTCCAGAACTGTTGTAACATTTCTTTTTCTCTTAAAACCCTGAATTTCATATTGTCTTCTTCAGAATCTCCAATTTTTTCGTCTTGCGATTCAAAATAGACCGCGCCTTTGTCTTTTTCCGTGTCATAAACTCCGATGGCCACAATTTGTCCGGTTAGCGGAGAAAAACCCAAACCGTTTTTTAGGTCAGCCAAAGATTTTTCATATTCCTCCTTGGTATCCGCTTCTTTTTTGATCCAACGCGTCAGCACTGCCTTGGTCGTTTTGTCTAAGGCGTCAAAATCTTCGCCGATTGTTTCAATGTCAAAAACTAATGCCATAGTTTAAAATCATTTTTACTGGTTATCTTTAGAGGTTGTCTTGAAAAGCTTTAAGCCCTTTGACTCTAAATACTCTAAAAAATTCTTTGCTGCATTTTCTGAATCATCGTATGATTTTGCCATATAAATTTCTGAAAAATCAGATGGGATACTTTCCGTTTTCTGAAAAACTGCAGGTTGTCCAAGATATAATCCAAGTTGTGCGGGCGCATAAGGCTTTATGTGTTCAATAATTTTTTGCAATGTTGCGCCAGTACGTACATCGTCTTCTACTACCAAAACTTTTTTATTTTTCAATACAGATAAATCATCAAATGAAGTAAGGGTACGAGTTTCATTTTCTTTGCTTTCAGGGATATTAATTGCTAATGTTGGTAATCCTAAATCAATAAAATACGGCTCATATGCGAAGCCTTCTGGACCAACTATAAGAGCTACATCAAATTCTTTTTTTACTGCCTCACGAGCGGCTTCAAAAGCAGTCAATGGATAACTTGGAATGTGGATATTTTCTACGCCTCTTTTTTCGGATTCTTCTTGGGCCTGTTTTTCATAACGCGCTTCAATCAACTCCCTTTCGAAATTATTGGGTAGTGGCCGTGTATTAGAAAGCATTTTTTTAAAATTATCCATTACTCTTGGAAAATCATATAAATTACTTTCAGGAAGGTTTGAGTCATCCTGGGGGTTTACCTTTGAATAATTGCTGTGTTCTTTAAATATTGAGTTTGTTCTTAATAGAATATGCTCACGAATCCGTGAAACACCCGGTAAATACGGATTAAGCGAATCAAACATCTTAAGTTGCTCCGATATGAATTTTTCTAATGCTTTAGAAAGATCTGGGTATCGCTCTTTTATTCTTTGAGCCTCATTCATAAATAACTGTTCAACTTTTCGACGACGTCCATACAATGTATCTAATTTTTCATGAGCTTCAATATAAACATCCCCTGCTTTTTGCATTGGTGCATTATTGGGACAAAAAATTTTAAGTTCTTTTGGTAAATTCTCTGTGTGCGTATATACACCGCCCGATTCAATAGTATTGTGTGTAAAATATATGCCGACACTAGCCGGTTTAAATTTCGAAAGCATTTTAATAGTTTTTCGTACAGAAGCACCTGTTAAAGCATCTTTGTCAAAAAGCAACACTCGCTTGCCTTCAAAATCTTTTTTTGAAACATTGTCTACCCATTTTCCTCTTGATATTTTTCTGTTATGTGCAGAAATATCTACGGTCTTAGTTGGCATGTCCCATAAATTTGCAATAGCGCCTTGATATAATCCACCTCGTGCAATAGGAACAGCAATATCATATTGTTTTGCCAGATTATGAATAGCTATAATATCAACTCCTTCATTAATCATGCCTGTTGCTATTGGTGTTCCATTTTTATTTAAAAATTTTTTTACATAATCAAATAAAGGATATATTAAAGGTTCCATCGGCTTTGCATAGCCATTATTTTTAAATAGTGTCTCGTTATTATTTAGTAAATTACGAATACTCTCATGATCTTCAAGATTAAGAAGTGCTACCGGTAAATTATAAGCACTTGTTACTGGTTGCTCAAGAAGAAGCTGATCTGCTATTTTTCGCATCATATTAAAATCTTGTAATACTTCAGAAATATCCAATGCTCTAGTTTTATTTTTTTCAATTTCTAAAAAATAATAACCAAGTTCTGCAAGACGCTCTCGTTCTTGAAATGATAAATTGTCTGCCTTACCAGAAGCATGAGATAATAACTTATGATATTCATCATTATTATGTCTCTTTTGGTATTCACTAATTTCAGGTTTTTGATCTGAGTTATTGCCTGGTTTTTCAAACATAAATTTTTTATAGTTTGTTTATATACCATTATTATAATTGATTCAACAATATTGTCTATTTGGGTTGCCTATTTTCCAATAAAAAGTTATCCTATACCTATGACAATAACTTGGCAGAAGATCAAAAAAACTTTAAAGCATTTTTTTACTCTTGAAGATACGCCGCATAATATTGCGGCTGGTTTTGCTCTGGGGATTTTTTTGGGCATTATTCCGGGCGGAGGTCCTTTGACGACCTTAGTGATTGCGACTTTTTTTAATTGGAACCGGGCTTCGGCAACTATCGGCGTTCTGGCCAGCAATTTGTGGACCACTTTGCTTATTTTGCCAATGGCCGCGACTATTGGTGGTTTTCTTTTTAACGCAACCCCTACCTATCTAATGCGAGAATTTAACAGTACTTTTGATTTGGGCATCAAGTATTTTTTCAGTGAGATTGTTTTCTTCGACTTAGCCCTGCCTCTCTATGTCGGTTTTATTATTATCGGCGGAATCATTGCTTTTCTTTCTTATCTTTTTTTCTATCTTTTGTTGAAATATAAAAAACTTTCTTAACTTTTCTTTTTATGTAAAAACAACCAAAAATGGTTGTTTTTATACATAATACATTATACTAAATACTTGCTACTACTTAATGGTTGTTCCAATAAACTTTTTTCCATCCAGATATTTTTGAAAATTCGCCAGTTTTTTGCCATTCAAAATTGCCACTTCAATTTCTTCTTTGGCAGCTACTTTGGAAGCGACCGGATCAAATGGCACATTGGAACCCGGATCCCATTTGTCGCCGACAATTTTCTGGAATTCCGGCCAGGAAATTTCTTTGATTTTTTTGGCATCTTTGAATTTTCTGGGATCTTTGCTGTAGACATAATCGATATTGGAAAGATTGGCTACTTTTTTCACTTCAAAATGTTTAGCTAAAAGAATTGAAATATAGTCAGTTGAATTTCCGGGACGATAGCCGGCCGCCACTAGTATGGATTCTTTGGTTTTTAGAAAACTTTCCAAATCGTACGGGTTTGTATTGATTATAGGATGCGCGTAATCTCTAAAAACGGTCCTGATAAGATGAGCATTTAACCTGGAGGAATGTATGCCGATCCAATCCACATCATCGCTTTCAAGTTTGGTAACTTTCTTAGCAGCTGCCTGATATTTTCTGCATGTTTTTCCGCCGCCGGTCACAATAATAAAACGACAGCCTTTTTTGATTTCCGTTTCAATTATTTTTTTAAATTGTTTAAGAAATTTCCAGTCAATTTCTTCCGGCACAATCAGAGAACCGCCCAGTGAAATCACGATCATTTTTTTATTCATCATGTTATATTTTTTACCAGTTTTATCTATTATACTATTTTCGAAAAGCTATGGCAACAGAATTTGTTGATTTTTTTGTTTGTTCTGTTAGTATTGGGACATATAAACAACTAGTTTTGCAGAGGAGATGAACACTTCTCACCGGGGAGTTTCCTAAATCGTCCTTTCGCCTCGGAACAAGTTAGGAAATTTGTCTCTGCAAGCTTTTTGTTACCCTAAGGGAGCCGTCGAAATCCGATGCGCTCCCGCTTTTATTTTTATTAATAGAATTTATACAAAATACTAGTTCGTGCATTTGCTTTCTGTTCTTCCCTGCCCAATCGCTTCTTCGGCAGTTTTGAAACAGACTACATTTTCTGGCTTGATGCGTTTGGCATAGGAGCAGGTCGGCGGATAGAATTTATTGGAATTTTTGCTGCCAACAAAAGCACAACTTGCCATATTAGTCGAAACTGAAATATTGCTGCCCAAGACCTGTTTTTGCGTCTGAAGCGTTTCCTGAGCCTCAATTTCGGCCGTTTTGGCTTCTAGTGGTATGTTTGCAGGCTTCTCGATAATAAGCGGTTCCTGCCGCCATTTTTGGCCTTGGAGAACCCCAAACCCGAAAGAAATGGCTGAAATAAGGCAAAAAGCGACAATTAGCACCATTTTCTGCTCATTTTTGAGGAAAAAATCTTTGATTTTAGTTAGCATATTGCGGTTGATCCCGCACTAACTTTAAACTTACTTACTAATTAGCGCTTCGCGCTTGTTTAAAGTTAGTGCGGGATTGACATATTCTATAAATTTTATATAATAAATTCTGTATAAGCTGACAAAAATATTTATATCCCGATCAGATTTGCGCTGATCACGCCATTGGACATTTGTATTTATAAGCTTATATATCAAGGACTATTTTTTAAATTATAATACAAATAAGGAAAAATTTGAATTGAGTTATTAAGTATTTTTCACTTTTAACTTTTCACTTTTAACTTTTCATTTTTTATGGCACATCGTAAAGCAGGTGGATCTACTCAACTGGGTCGCGATTCCCGCGCCCAAAGGTTAGGAGTTAAAATTTTTGGAAATCAGAAAGTCAAAACCGGCAATATTATTGTCCGCCAACGCGGCACTAAATTCCATGCCGGTGCCAATGTCAAACGCTGCAATGATGACACTTTAATGGCAATGGTTGACGGCACAGTTAAATTTTTGACCAAAAAAGTCAGAAACTACACTGGCCAATTGGTTGTTCGCCAATTCGTAAGCGTGATTAAATCTGAAAAACCGGTAGAAATCAAATTCAAGAAAACCGGAGCCAAAAAAGCCGGTAAGAAGCTCAGAGTTAATCTTAAGACCAGAAAAGCCGGCAAGAAAAAAGGACCAAGAAAAGTCGGTGGCAAAGTTATCATTAACCGCAAGACCAGAAAACATCTCATGGCTGGCAAAGGAGTAATTAGGTAAAATAGCTTTTAGCTTAATTAGCTTTATTAGCTTCTTAAATGACATAAAAAAGAAACCTCGCGAAAGGTTTCTTTTTTATATTTAATTACCATACATTACATTTGACAAAAAATAACTTTAATGCTATTATATTACGTTATTTTAGAAATTTGACAATCAAAAAAGAAAGGAGAAAAATGATGAAAAATTTGAACTTAGCAGATGTGGCAGGAATTGCTCTTTCATGGATTGGTGCCGGAATTATTGCATATATCGCAAAAGACGGAGTTGTTGCTGTTGTATGTGTTGCGGCTGCCTACTATCTTTCTAAATGGATTATACTGAAGGAAGAAAGTTGACAAATCTCAGTGCTGAAACATCATCTAGACAGGCTTCGTGAATATCACGGGGCCTTTTCTTTTTAGTAAAAAACAATAATACTACGTATTTTGTTTATATGTGAAATATTTTTATGAATCATGTAAAAATTAATTTGTAAAAAAGAAACCTTTCGTGAGGTTTCTTTTTTTATATCCTGTTTTTTAAATATGTAATAGTTTCTATAAACCCTGCTTTTTTCTGAGCCCAAGACGATGAATTTTTTTGCATTGAATTTGCAATCTCATTTTCAGTCATCCATTTTATCTCCTGTACTTCCCCGTCATTGAATTTTAATATGTTATTATTTTCTAGAAAATTATAATAAAAAACATGGCAGAACTCTCGGTTATTGCCACCATCATATTTTTTTATTTCTCCTTTTATTAAGCATTCTGATTTTAGTTCTATTCCTACTTCTTCTTTTATTTCACGAGCTGTTGCTTCTTCTATATTTTTTCCGGCATCAACATGTCCTCCAAAGCGCGTATCCCACTTATTAGGATCAAGATCTTTAAATGCTGATCTTAAATGCACAAGAATTTCAATGGCATTATTTTTTACTCTATAAAAATATATATGCACAGTTCTGTGCCACAATCCTTTTTCATGCACAACACTCCGCAGTTCTTTTTCTCCGGTCGGATTGCCATTTTCATCGACAATGTCTAAATATTCTTCCATAAACTAAGAAGCTTGAGACCTATTTTTCGCCGCTTTTATAAATTCAAAGAAAAGCGGGTGTGATTTGAGCGGTGTGGATTTGAATTCTGGGTGGAATTGTGTGCCCAAAAAGAAAGGATGAACGGATTTTGGCAGTTCCGCAATTTCCATAAGTTTTCTGTCTGGCGATTCACCGGAAAATACCAACCCGGCTTTTTCCAATTTTTCAATATATTCAGGATTTACTTCCCAGCGATGGCGGTGCCGTTCGGAAATTTTATCTCCGCCGTAAGCTTCATGGGCTATTGTTCCCTTTTTGAGAATTGCCGGATAAGCTCCCAATCTCATTGTAGCGCCGTAATTTTTATCTTCCAGGTTTTTCTTCTGTTCTGGCATGATGTCAATGACCGGATTTTTGGTTTCGCGATCAATTTCCGTAGTGTTGGCATCTTTGAGTCCCAAAACATTTCTGGCGAATTCGATAGTTAAAATTTGCATGCCGTAGCATAATCCGAAATATGGAATTTTATTTTCCCGGCAAAATTCAACAGCTTTGATTTTACCTTCCACTCCCCGACTGCCAAAACCGCCTGGCACCAAAATGCCGTCATATTCAGCAAGAGTTTTGATTTTTTCCGGTTCTTTTTCAAAAATTTCACTGTTTATCCAATCCAGTTCTGTTTTGACATGATTCTTGAATCCGGCATGCTTGATAGCTTCAATCACACTGATGTAAGCATCGCTCAAAACAAAATCTCCAGTACCAAAATACTTTCCGACAATTCCAATTTTAACTTTTTCTTTGGATAATTCAATATTTTCCAGAAGATTTTCCCATTCTTTCAAATCTGATTTTTCGGATTTTAATCCTAATTTTTCCAGAATAATTTTTCCAATATTTCCGCGCTCAAAATTATGCGGTACTTTATATAATGAATCGACATCTGGCGCGCTGATGATGCATTCTTCAGCTACATTGCAGAAAAGTGAGATTTTCTCTTTGCGTTTTTGATCAATTGGCGATTCGCTGCGGGCAATAATTATGTCTGGCTGGACGCCGGCGCTGTTAACTGTGCGCACAGCATGCTGGGTTGGCTTGGTTTTCATTTCTCCGGAAGCATGCGGAACCGGCAAATAGCTGACCATAACTGAAAGCACATCGTGCGGATGCTTAATTTTCATAAGACGAATAGCTTCCAAGAACAAAATGTTTTCATATTCTCCAACTGTACCGCCGATTTCCACAATCGTTATGTCAGCTTTATTTTTGGTGGCCGCCCGCTTGATGCGATCAATGACTTCCAGTGGAATGTGTGGCACAACTTGGACACACTTGCCTTCATATTCCAAATTGCGTTCCCGGTGAATCACAGATTCATAGACCCGGCCGGTAGTCATATAGTTATCGCGGGAAAGCGTGATCCCTATGAAGCGTTCATAATTACCCATGTCCTGATCGGTTTCATCTCCATCATCCAAAACAAACACTTCGCCGTGTTCTGTCGGGTTCATGGTGCCGGCATCAACATTAACATAAGGATCAATTTTAATGGCAGTGACATTGAAGCCGTATCCCTTAAGAATGGCTCCGATGGAAGCTGTTGTGATTCCTTTGCCTACTCCGCTCATAACTCCTCCCATGACGAAAATGTATTTTTTATCTGCCATATTTTTTGTCCCCTGAAAATTAGTTGGTTATATTTTTATATGCAAAAAGCCGCTTTGTTGCGACCCCTTTTAAATCAGAAGAAACTTCTCCTTTACAATCATTATAAAGTATTTTCTAAATCTCTTCAAGTGCTATTATTATCTCGGTTTTAATGCCGAAATCAAAGTTTATTTCAATGCGTTTTTCGCCCAACTCTTTCAGGTGTTCTGCGTGGATTGATTTTTCCGTAACATCATATCCGCCCTTTTTAATTTCAGCTGCAATTTCTTTGGCTGTGATTGATCCGAAAAGCTTTCCGTCTTTGGCGCGGGTTTTTATGATAAATTTTTTGCCGCGAAGATCCTTAGCCATCTTTTGTATTTTTTGTTTTTCGTTTTTCAATTGCTCGGATTTTATTTCCTCGTCTTTTTTAACCTGGGCTACAATTTCCGGTGTTGCCGCAGCGGCTAATTTTTTGGCCAGCAAAAAATTGCGGGCATATCCGTCCGGAACGTTTTTTATCTGTCCCTTTTTTCCGACATTTTTTACGTCTTGGAGAAGTATTATTTCCATCATTTTTTATTACCGTTTTCCAGTTTAACAGCTGCCGGCAATAAAATCAAGCATCAAGAAGGCTTTTTTTTCGTCCGTTGATAAACATGAATATGAAAAGCGCCTGAGAAGCCAAAATCCTGAGCATTTCCAGATCTTCTATTTTTTGTCCCGGGGTCTTCTTTTTTATTATTATGCAAGCTTCTATATCATCTATATATTTTGGAGAAGTTATGACAAAAAAATCATCTGATTCCATGAATTGAGCGCTTCGCTCGATTTTTTTGTAGGAAAAACTGAATGCTTCGCTGGGAATACTTTTAATTTCTTTCAAAACTTCTTTGGTTCTGAAATTGGTAAAACGCAAAACAAAATTATCAGACTTGGCTATAACACCAATGGCTTGCATAGCTGAATTGTATATTTCTTTTTGTTCCTTAGTGGTTACGTGCAGGCTTTCCGGATAGCTGAGAGTTATTTTTTCCAGAATATCCAGTTTCCGGTTGACTTCGCCTATGTATGAATACGAATGGGTCAAATCCTTGCTTATTGTGTTCACTTTGCGCTGAATATCGGTTTTCTCCGCTATGTTTTTTTTCAATTTTTTTTCCTGAAAAAGAAAAGCCATAAAACCCAAAGAACCCAGAATGAGAATGGTAAATTCTTGGGTTTGGGCTTTGTCAAAGATATAGAAGCCGTGATGGATTGCGGTGGGGACAAAAACTATTAAAGTGAAGATTACCAAATATAACCAATACATAGGCTATTTTTAAAAAGGGCTTCTATTGTTTCACGGAATTTGAGATTTGTCAACCCTGCACTGACTTTTTTTTGGCTTTGCTAATTGGCGTTTTGCGCTTATAAAAAGTTAGTGCGGGGTCAACCCATACCTATAAAAATCCCGCCTTTTGAGCGGGATTTAAATTTATTTGCAATGTAGCTTTTTTATATAATCATTTAAATCTTCTTTCAGATCATTCCTTTCCGAAGCGTATGCAAATGTTGCTTTAAGATAATTTAACGGATCGCCCGTGGTCAGCCATTCGCCATCTTCTATTTTTTTAGCCATAAATTTCCCACCGTTTTTTACATATGTTTTTATAGCATCAACAACCCAAAGTTCATTGCCTTTTCCTAAAGCGGTTTTTTTGAGAATATTTATAAAATCTTGATTGAGAATCATTCTTCCGAAGTCAGCCATGCATGAGGGAGCTTCTTCTATGGAAGGTTTTTCAACAATGTCTTCAATTTCCATTGTGCCTTCTTTCAATTTGACTATTCCATAACGATTTAAAACTTCTTTTGGCATTTCCTGCACCCCGATCATAAGATTCCCGTTTTTTTCAAAGTCTTCCACCATTTGTTTTGTAAAAGAAACTTTTGATTTTACAAGATCATCACCCCAAACAAAAACAAACGGTTCGTCGTCAACAAGACTGGCTGCTGACAAAATCGGAGTACCATTGCCGTAAGGCCCCTTTTGTCGTACGTATATAAAATTTGCCATTTCAGCAATGTTGCTTATTTTTTCAGCCAGTTCATTTTTCCCATTTTTTCTAAGGTCGTCTTCTAGGGCTTGGCTATGATCAAAATGGTCTTCAAGCGGTTTTTTGTCCCATCTTGTTACAAAAATAATATCTTCTATCCCAGCCTCCACAAGTTCTTCTACCACTAATTGAATAATGGGTTTATCGACAATCGGCAGCATTTCTTTAGGCATGGATTTGGTCGCCGGAAGCAATCTGGTTCCGCTGCCAGCCACAGCAACCACAGCTTTTTTTATTTTCGTCATAATTGTTTTAATTAATTATTTATTTATAATAATTTTTTCTTAGCTATAACTTTGAGTTCTTCGTTGAATTCTTCAATAGCCTGGTTGATAATGGGATCGAATTTTTTGTATATTTCTTTATTTTTGACAATATTCCCGGCTTCCAAAAGAGAATCGAATGTTCCGGCATCCAACCATTCCCCTTCTATTTTTTTAACAGACAATTCTCCCGCTTCAAGATATTTTTTATTGATGTCGGTTATTTCGATTTCGCCCCTGTCTGACGGGGCTAAATTTTTAGCAATCTCAATAACCATTCTGTCATAAACATATAGCCCAGTTATAGCATAATCACTGACAAATTCTTTAGGTTTTTCTACAACCTGTACGGCTTTGCCATTTTCATCAAATTTTACGACCCCGAATCTTTCCGGATCAGAAACTTTTTTGGCAAAAACCACTGCACCGGATTTGAAATTTCTAATTTTTTCGCTAAGATCATCTTCGAATATATTGTCTCCCAAAACCATAGCCACATCTTCATTATTTATAAATTTTTCGCCCACAATGAAAGCGTCCGCTAGCCCTCTGGGCGTTTTTTGCACCTCAAAAAAGATATTAATGCCGTGATTCTTGAAAATAGAGCCTAAAAGATTCAGAAATTGGCCGCTGTGTTCCGGCGCTACTATTATTAAAATATCCTTAATTCCGGCTTTAACCAAAGTGTTGAGCGGATAGAAAATCATCTGCCGGTCATATATCGGCAAAAGTTGTTTTGATGTTGTCGCGGTCAGCGGAAAAAGTCTTGTGGCTGTTCCCCCTGATAAAATTATCCCCTTCATAATTTTGTATCAAGTATTATGTAGCATGTATCATGTATACAATGCATTTATACATTATACAGGATTCATTATACATTCTACTATTTTGTGTATATTGGAAACTTCTTACATAATTTAATTACTTCCTGGTGTAATTTTTTTAATAATTTCTCATTCTTATGATTTTCAATCGCTTCTTTGATCCATTTGGAAATTATTTTTATTTCTTTTTCTTTCATTCCGCGCGTAGTCACCGCTGGAACACCGATGCGGACTCCGCTTGGATCAAACGGGCTTCTTGGATCATCCGGAATCATATTTTTATTTAGAGTGATGCCGATTTTATCCAAAGCTTCTTCGGCTTCTTTGCCGGTCACGCCCTTGGAACCGAAAACATCCACCAAAACCATATGGTTGTCTGTGCCGCCGAACATAAGTTTAAACCCGTGCTTTTTTAATTCTGTTTCTAAAACTTTAGCATTTTTTATTATTTGCCTAGCGTATTTTTTGAAAGAGGGTTTCAAAGCTTCGCCGAAAGCCACGGCTTTAGCGGCAATATTATTTTCATGCGGACCTCCCTGAAATCCCGGGAAAGCCGCTTTGTCGATCGCTTTGGCAAATTCTTTCTTGCACATAATCATGCCGCCTCTGGGGCCCCTGAGAGTTTTGTGCGTAGTTGTCGTCACAATGTCAAAATATGGAACCGGATTTGGCAAAGCTTTGCCGGCAATCAGTCCGGCGATGTGCGCTACATCAAACATGGAAATCGCTCCGACTTTTTTGGCAATTTGTTGGAATTTTTTATAATCCAGCTGCCTGGTGTAGGCTGAAAATCCTGCTAAAATTATTTTTGGCTTATGTTTCAATGCCATTTTTTCCAATTCTTTGTAATCAATTTTTCCAGACTTGTCTGTTTTATATCTGACGAAATTGTAAACTTGAGCTGAAAGCGTGACCGGATGTCCGTGCGTCAGATGTCCGCCATGCGAAAGATCCATGCCGAGAACTGTGTCGCCAGGTTTGAGAACTGCGCTATAAGCAATCATATTGGCTGGTGCACCAGAAAGCGGTTGCACATTCACATGCTCAGCGCCAAAAAGTTTTTTAGCTCTTTCAATGGCCAGATTCTCAACAACATCAGTGTATGTTTGTCCGCCATAATATCGGTGTCCCGGATATCCTTCAGAATATTTATTAGTAAAAACTGATCCCAGTGCTTCGAGAACTGCCTCAGAAACATAATTTTCGCTAGCAATGAGTTCCATGCCTTCCTGCTGGCGCTTAAGCTCGCCAAGCGTAGCCTTATAAACCTTCGAATCTTGTTTTTTGAGAATATTTTTCATAGTGGATGCTTATTAGTAATTAGTAAAGAATTATCCATGCCTGATCTTTAAAACCAAAAGTATGATATAAAGAAATGTTTCAATTGAGAGTGTTACAATCATTGGAATTTCTTTTAGTAAAAATCCGTAAGTAACCCATAAAAGCATACTAAACAAATAAATTAATGTCCATAATAAAGAAATATCTTTTGTTGATTTAGTTTTCCAGGATTTTATCACTTGAGGTAAAATAGCAATCGCAGTAGTTGCTCCAGCAAGATATCCAACTATAGGAATAATCATAAACTATTTTTTGTTTTTTAAATATTCTCTCAATGCTAACTTATAATCTCTAAGCGGATTCAATTTTGTGTTCAGAAGCGTGGAAACATACGGCCTTTGCGCTGGACGCGGAAATTCTGAGCCGCCAACAGGAGTTACTTTGGCCTTTATTTTTGCTAACTTATACAATTCTACAACCGCGTCGTACCAAGTGCAAGCGCCGCTATTGGTCACATGATAGATACCGAAAGGTTTCTTGGATTCAATGATTTCTTTGGTTTTTCTGGCTAGATCCGGAGCATAGGTGAAACAACTTGTTTCTTCGTCAACAACACGGATTTCTTTTTGTTTTTTTCCAAGTTCTAACATTACATCAAAAAAACTTTTTTTAACATTTTCTCCTTTTCCGGGTTTTCCAAATAATTTTGAAAGTCGAATAATATAATATTTTTCTCCGTTTTTCTGAACAGCTTCTTCACCCATGAGTTTTGTTTGGCCATATTTTTGCACTGGATCCGGAATAGACTCTTCTTTGAAACCGATTTGCGGAGCAAAGCCCGCGTGCAGTCCGCATGAAGCGCAGTGATGCGTGCAGCCTGTTGGTTCTTCAATTTCCGGAAAACCATTGAAAACATAATCGGTGGAATAGTGCACCAAAGTCGCTCCGATTTTTTTGGCGACTCTTGCTAAATAGCCTGGTGCTTTACCATTCAAATTCTTAGCTTTTTCAAATTCTTTTTTATCTTTCTCGCACAAATCGACGGCGTTGTATGCTGCTGCATTCAAAATTACATTGGGTGCCAGCTTTATAATTTTTTCCTGAACCTGTTTCTGGTCGGTAATGTCAATTTCTTTTTGATCCCAAGCAATCACTTTGCAATCTTCATCTTTTCTAAAAGCCAAAACAAGCTCTTGCCCTAGCATTCCTTTTGCGCCTATTATTAAAACTTTTTGCATAAATTTATTTTTTATTATTTATCATTTCTTCTAGATAAGCCTTTGCCTTTAATTGTTCTTCAAAAGTGTTTTCAAGTTCTATACTGAGAATCGGCGGCAGAAAATCCAAATAGCTTTTCATATAATCCAGATCTTTAAGTTCGCGCATCATATGACTATCGCAGTTTACAAATCCAAGAAAGCTTCTAATGGCAGAAACATGACCAACTCCGACTCCAAATTTTCTGATTTTTTCTTCAAAATTTCGATAAGATTTTTTTCTCATATGGCTGCCCTCAAAATCTGAAGCCCAATGGGCAAAATCTATGCAAAAACCGGCAAACATTTCAACCTCGCTTTCTTTTGGAACACGTCCCTGATTTTCCAAATAAATCATGTTTTTGTATTTGGCTAATTTTTCATAATCATAAACATCTTTTGATTTAAGGCAATGAATATTAAAAACTTGCGTTTTATATTTTTCAATCAAAAAATCAATCTCATTTGTTTCCATGTCATTGCGCAAATGAATGTGAGGAATGCTTTTTACTTGGCTTTTTTCCAATAATTTATAGAGCTCCTGGCGTTCAGGCAAATCAATAAATGTCAGAAAAAGAGCGATTTCGCTTATGCCAAATTTTTTGCATTCTTCAACTTTTTCTCTCCAATTCGAACGAGGAGAAGTTGTCAATCCAAGCAAAATTTTACTATTTCCCATATTGTTTTTTGTAATATTCCTGATAGTCTCCTGATTTAATATTTTTCCACCAATTTTCGTTTTTCTTGAGCCATTCAATTGTTTCTTTGAGTCCATCTTCAAATGAAACTTGCGGTTCCCAGCCCAATTCATTTTTGATTTTGGAAAAATCAATCGCATAGCGTTTGTCATGCCCTGGCCGATCCTTCACATATTCAATCGAGCTTTCATCTTTGCCCATAAACCCTATAATTTTCTGGGTGATTTCCAAATTATTTTTTTCGGCATTTCCGCCAACACAATAAGTCTCCCCTATTTTTCCTTTTTGCAAAATCAAATCAATGGCCCGGCAATGGTCTTCAACGAAAAGCCAGTCGCGCACGTTCATTCCGTCACCATAAACCGGAACTTTTTTATTCTCTATTAAATTAGTGATGAAGAGTGGAAATATTTTTTCCGGAAACTGATAGGGTCCATAATTATTGGAACAATTAGAAATTGTCACGGGCAGGCCATAGGTCTGAAAATAGGCCCTGACCAAGTGGTCTGAGGCGGCCTTGGAAGCGCTGTAGGGGCTTCTGGGGCCATAAGGCGTGAGTTCATTAAAAGCGGGATCAGTAGGCTTCAGGTGTCCGAAAACCTCGTCTGTTGAAATATGATGAAAACGCTTGTTGCCATTCTGCCTGGCTGCTTCCAAAAGATTGTAGGTTCCCAAAACATTAGTCCTGACGAAATTTTCCGCATCCAGAATTGAACGGTCAACATGTGACTCAGCGGCAAAATTAACAATTGCGTCCACGTCTTTGACCAAATCATTGACCAGCTCTTTGTCACAAATGTCGCCTTTTACGAATTTATAGCGCGAATCATTTTCCAGTTCTTTGAGATTTTCCAAGTTGCCGGCATATGTCAAAACATCCAAATTAACAATCTGATCATCTGGATATTTTTTGAGCCAATAGTGAATAAAATTGCTCCCTATAAAACCAGCACCGCCAGTAACAAGCAGTTTCATATTTTTATAATTGTTAAATTTTTAACACTCGGTTGGATCAGACATTTTTTATAAATTATTTTTAATTTTGTCAGCTACTTTTTCAACTTCGCCTTCTATATATTTTCCTTGAGGCCAAAGTTTTAGTCCGTCTCCCTCAACTCTAGGTATGATATGGAAATGAACATGAGGTATTATCTGTCCGGCAATCGGATCATTATTGACTTGAATGTTATATCCGGCAATACCTAATCCTTTTTTTAACGCTAATCCTATTTTTTTCACATTTTTGACCATAGAACATAATGTTTGTTCGTCAATTTCTTCCATATTGGCGAAATGTTTTTTGGTAATCACTAAAACATGACCTTTATTAACAGGAGCGATATCCAAAAAAGCCAAAGTTTCATTATCCTCATAAATTTTTTCCGCGGGAATTTCTCCGGCTACGATTTTGCAAAAAATACAATCGCTCATATTTTTATTATTTCTAACAAGAAATATTCTTTAAAGAATGTTTCTTGTCAAAAAACATTGAATTGATTTTTTAAGCTATTTTAAAAATCGAATTAGGATCTTGTTCGTGGCGTATTTCATCTACTTCCTCCTGCTTGTTTTGTCCTTTGTATAATTTATCCGGCAAGTTAATGCAAAAAGCATTAACATCTGAAATGCATTGGTAGCCATGCACCACTCCCGGCGGCACAATCACGAAAACCGGATTGTTCTCGCCGACTTCAATTTCCATTTTTTTCCGAAAGGTTTCGCTTTGTTCCCTGTTGTCCCAGAGATAGAGCTTGAAACTTCCCGGCCCCAGAAAAACAAAACCGTCAGCTTGAAACTTGTGTTCGTGCGGACCGCGAACAATTCCCGGCTTGGTCACGCTGACATAACCCATTTCCGGACGAAAATTGCTTTCGTCAACTCGCCAGATTTCACTCAGCCACCCGCGTTCATCTTCATATTTATTGAGATTTTTAATTACTACGTCTTTGATCATATAAAATTTTGGTTTTAATTTTTTTGCTTTAATATAAGCTAAAAGTGTTTAGCTATTGGCTAATTTATGGTACTACAAATAAGGCTTTTTGGCAAAAAAACAACCGTCTAATTTATGACGGTTGTTTGGGTAATATTTTTTACATTTCTCCTCTCAAAAGCCTGTTTAGCCTTTCCTTTAGTTTTTCTTGATCCGGTTCCGAATATTCTTTTTTTTCTACCACTTTTTTTTCTTCAGATTGTTGGCCAAAAACATAGCCTTCAGCGATCGGCAAATTGGCTGGTGCAGATGATTTGATTCCGGCAGAAACTTTAGGCATCTCTCGAAAATTAGGATACTTGTCAGGTTCTATCATTTTAGTCAGCTCTTTTATTTCTTCAAATTTCACATCTTCCTTTTCAGAAATTTCCGGTTTTTCAAAAGGCACTTCTATTTGTTCGGAAGAATAAAGGCTTTCTAGATATTTCTTTTCTTCTTCGGAAGATTCCGGCTCTTTTTTTGAAAAATCAAACCAATTTTTTTCGGCAAAAATCTGGCGGCTGCCGGCAAAAATTTTCTGGCTGCTGCTAATAAGATATCGCAGCAAGATTGCCAATAAAAATCCAAAAATTACAGCAAAAACCAAAGCCCAAAAAGATCCTGAAAGAAGGTTGGTTTCCAAGATCGGTCCGTCAACAACCCTAAGATCTACATCGTTCTTAACATTATAATAGGCGCTGGCCGTGTCAAAAAGATTGCGAACTGTTTTTTGCGCCAAAATTTTAGCGTCATTTTCTCTTTTGGTCGTGATAGAGATTTCAAACAGTGAAGAATTTTTTTCAACTTTTCTGGTTGAAACCAGGCTGTTCCAGATTTCTTTTCTCTGAAGATTGCTTTTGCCCTGGGCAATATCACGCACATCAGAATTATTGTCCAGCAAGTTTTCGTAAAAGTTTAAAGTTTTCGGCAGTTCCATTAGATTGTTCAGAATCTGTCTAGATTGCAAAGCGGCTGTTTCCGACTTGGCAGTAAAAAGTATTTCAATCTTGGCTGTGTGGGTTTTGAAAGAATTGATGAAAATCAGGAAAAACATAACCGTCAAAACCAGCCCAGCCAAAAAAACTTGCCAGGAAAATTGTTCCTTAAATTCATTCATTTTTTGCTTAATTTGCTCAAATCTGCTCATTCACCCTGTTAAATAAGATTTGAATTTTTAATAAAATTCGGCTTATTTATTATAAAAATTAAAACAATCATTTTGCCCTATTAAATATTTCTGATTCAAATATTAATTTTGCTAAGCAAAATTATTTAATAGGGTAAATATATTACAATTTTCCATAAAATACGTGACTCAAAAGTCTAGCAAACAATAATTTTCCTGTCAAACGAAAAAAGCGGTACTATCTAAGTTTCTAGATGTACCGCTTTTTTATTTGCGACTGCTTTTATGCTGTCGCTGCTCCTTCGGCATCAGGATTGATGCCTCTTTTAATCTTTTCTTTTCTTTCTTCTAGCCTTTTTGTTTTCCTTCTTATATCTATAAAATAGACTACTCCAAAAAGGATTAAAACAAATAAAGCAAATGCTGCGCCTGCTTTCACGATATTCCCGACAAGTCCGGCTAATTCATTCACCACTTTTTCGATGCCATCAGCTCTTTTTTCTAGAGCACCAATTTTTGTATTGGCCTTATCGACACTTTTGACAGTCTTGTTGTGGGCAATGACCAAATCAGTATGCTTTTTTTCAAGAGCGTTT
>DAIUDF010000003.1:0-64557 GCA_036845785.1 Candidatus Moraniibacteriota bacterium
TATGTGCCAAAAGCTATTTATGCTTGGGGTAATGTTTTCAATGGCGCTACTGCCGGTCATCTTACATTATCTTCTGGTTCCACTCGCCAAAGCAGTTATCACGTAAAAGAAAATCAGACTTATTTTAATTGTGATAGCGCTGCCGATTGTAAAACAAAAAATGATTTAATTGATATTCCTGGCTTTGGATATAATCAAGGTTGGACTTATGCGCCTTATGATTGTCCACACCCACTGGCTGGAACTGGTTCTTGTGATGAAGGCACAGCGGGAACAGGGGGATATAATATAACAAACAGTGACACAACAGCACCTGCTAGTCCGACAGGACTTGCGGTTAGTTGAAAGTTAAAATTAAAAAATAGAAGCTTCTATAGAGGCCTCTAAAAAATAAATTTTATGGCAGTAGAAACAATCGGCGAAGTATATCGCTGCAATGTTTGTGGCAATGAAGTTGAAGTCATCAAAGTAGGTGGTGGCACACTTGTTTGCTGCGGACAAGAAATGGAAAAAATAGAGGAATAGATACTAGCTTCTAGAATTATTTTGAAAAAATGGAGTTGTGCCCCGCACTAACTTTCGTTATATTATTATGTATTATTTTTACGTAATCAAAAATGAATCTGATAAACTATACTATGGATATTCAAGTAATTTAAGAAAAAGACTTTTTGAACACAATAAAGATATTAATTTTTCTACAAAAAAACATGTTTGGAAACTAATTTATTATGAAGCTTATTTTTCTCAAGAAGACGCGAAAGAGAGAGAAAGACAAATAAAACAATTTGGACAAGCCTGGGCGCAACTTCGAAGAAGAATCAAAAAGTCTTTAAACGAAAGTTAGTGCGGGGTGTGGATAACTCAAAAAAATGGCTATTTGAAGCCATTTTTTTAATGTCTAAAAAGTGTTGACGAGTGTTACTTGGTGGAGTAAAATTACATTGTAATACCAAAAAGTGGAATAAAGTGGGGAATTAGATGTAATATGAATTGCGACGTAAATCCGTAGGTACGCAAACGAATATTGTATCTATGGAACTCGCACTCACATCATCGATATATTTTTAATTGCTATAAGGGGTAGTTAATGTTTTTACGTTCTCAAAAAAAGACACCCATTGTTTCTAATAAACTAACAAAGTTATCACATGTTTATCGGAGAATACCAACACAGCATTGATCTGAAAAAGCGCCTGGCGCTTCCTTCAAAGTTCCGCAAAGAATTGGGGAAAAATGTTGTTGTGACTAGAGGATTGGATAAGTGCTTGTTTGTCTATCCGGCAAAGGTTTGGAAAGAATTAGCGGAAAAATTGGGAACACTTCCCATGGGAGAATCAACAACCAGAAGTTTTGTGCGTTTGATGCTGGCTGGTGCTGTAGATAGCGATGTTGATGCACAAGGCAGGGTTCTTCTTCCAGAATATTTGAAAACATACGCTGGGCTTAGCCGCAATGTGGTGGTGGCCGGACTTTTCAATCGGTTGGAAATCTGGGACGAAAAGAAATGGAATACCTATAAAACAGGAGCGGAAAAGAATACAGACGAAATCGCGGAACAATTGGGGAAATTAGGAATATACTAGAAAAAAATTCGAAATACTAAATCCGAAATCCTAAACAATCTCAAAATTTAAATGACAGAAATTCAAAACATTTTAAATTTATAATTTTGAAAATTAGAATTTGTTTCGAGTTTCGATATTCGTATTTAGGATTTTAAACTGTTATGACTATTCATAAATCTGTGCTGCTTGAAGAAACGATTGAAAATCTGAATCTTAAGTCGGGAGATGTTGTGGTTGACGCGACGCTTGGAGGCGGAGGACACAGTAAAGTCATTTTAGATAACATTGGCAGAAAAGGTACCTTAATTGCATTTGATCAAGATTCAGAAGCTATAGAAAAATTTATCAAATTTCCAATTTCAAATTTCCAATTTCCAAACAAATCCCAAATTATAAATGACAAAATACAAAAGATAGAAAATATTTATTTTATCCACGATAATTTTGCGAATTTAAAGAATATTCTAGCTGATTTAAAAATTGAGAAAGTTGATGCCATTCTGGCGGACTTAGGAATTTCTTCCGACCAACTGGCAGATGAAAATCGCGGAATAAGTTTTCAAAACGATGCGCCTCTTGATATGCGCATGGATAATACTAAAGGCAGAACAGCTGCAGATATTCTGAAAACATACAGCGAGCAGGAACTCGTCAGAATTTTGAAAGAATTCTCCGATGAACAATATGCCAAATCAATTGTCCGCAGCATTGTTCAGGAAAGAGAAAAAAATGAAATTGCTAGAACGCAGCAACTAGTTGAAATTATTGAAAAATCTGTGCCGGGAGAATATAGGCGGAAAAAAATCCATTTTGCCACCAAAACATTTCAAGCGCTCAGGATGGAAGTGAATCAGGAGCTCAAATCTCTCGATTCGTTTCTTTCCCAGGCAATTGAACTGCTAAAGCCGGGATCAAGGCTGGCAGTCATCACTTTTCACTCAGGTGAAGATGCGCTGGTAAAAAATAAATTCAGGGAAAATGCAAGGGGATGTATTTGCCCGCCGGAATTTCCAGTTTGCCAATGTGGCAGGAAGTCCGTGATCAAATTGATTACTCATAAACCAATTGTGCCAAGCGAAGATGAGGTTAAAAAAAATCCTCGTGCTCGCAGCGCAAAATTGAGAGTAACAGAAAAGATGTAAGATTCAAATCTGCCCGCTTCGACTCACGGAGATGATCGCTCGTCGACGCGAGGCGAGCGAATTAATACCGATTAGCGATAGCTTATTTGTAGATTGGGATATCATTTGTTGATTCGAATAGTAATAAATCTAATTTCTCTGGGGGGATCCATGAGAAATGACTAATAGAACAGTTGTCATCAGGAAACAATCTTCTGTTTGGCAACGAAAAACAAAAAGAAAAATACAACCCATATTGGAAATCAAATCACACACGGCTGGATTTATCAGCCCGGTTTTTGTCGTTTTTGTCTCAGCTATTTTTTGCGGATTATTTTACGTCTACTTGGTCAATCAAACGGCGATAAAAGGAATTGCTATCCGCAATGCCGAAAAGGAAATCGAAGAACAGATGAAAAATAATGAGATTTTAAAAATAAAAGAAGCTGAACTCAAGTCACTGTATAAAATCGAAGAACAATCGAAACAAATGGAAATGATCAATGTATCCCAGGTCAAATATCTTGAAGATAATTCGTCCGTGGCTTTGAACAGCAATCCGAATTTGAAAAAAAATAAATAATCGCCGCAATTATTTGAACGTAAGATTTTATGGCAATGAAACCAATAAAACAGAAAACGCCGTATTTATTATCTGCAGGCGGTAGTTTTAGAATATATTTTCTTGTTTTTTTCATTTTTATCGTGGCAACATGCATTTTGGCCAAGTTATATTTTTTGCAGATTGTCAAACATCCGCTTTATCAGGAAATAGCGCAAAACCAGCATGAGAAGACAATGACAATTTCAGCCAATCGGGGTGAAATATTTCTGCAAGATGACAACAATGAATTATATCCTTTAGCGATCAACAGGGCATTGCAGATGGCTTATGCGGTGCCGCGGGAAATGAAAGATTTTTACGACGCAGCGGGAAAACTTTCAGAAATTCTGGGTTTGGAAAAAGATTTTCTTGCAAATAAATTAAGCGACAAGGAAGATGTGTTTGAAATACTCAAACACAAGCTGTCAGACGAAGAAGTGCTGAAAATCAAAGAAGCGAAAATTCCCGGCGTATATCTATCGCCAGAGAATTTTAGGTATTATCCGGCTGGAGAACTGGCAGCTCAAATTGCCGGCTTTGTTGGTTCGGATGGCGAAAAACAGAAAGGCATGTATGGCCTGGAAGCCTATTGGGATGAAGAACTTAGCGGACAGCCGGGGAAAATTGAACAAGAAAGCGACTCGCGCGGACGCTGGATTCCGGCTGGGGAACGCAATATTACTGAAATGAAAGAAGGCTATGATTTGGTTTTGACGATCAATCACACGGTGCAATTTGAAGTGGAAAAAATTCTGAAAGAAGCGGTTGAGGGATTCAGTGCTGACAGCGGTACGGCCATAGTTATGGAAGCGAAAACCGGAAAAATTCTAGCTTTAGCCAATCGGCCGAGTTTTAATCCCAATGAATTTTCAAAAGTTGAAGATATTTCGGTTTTTAGCAATCCAGCTGTGAGTCAGCCATATGAATGCGGTTCGGTTTTTAAGGCTTTTACTTTAGCGGCTGGTTTAGATAGCGGGAAAATAAATCCGAATACTACTTATAATGATACGGGAGCAGTCATAGAAGCCGGTTATGAAATCCGCAACTCCGATTTAAAAGCCAATGGAATACAGACAATGACGCAGGTTTTGGAAAACTCTCTGAATACCGGAGTTATTTATGTTGAAAAATTGGTTGGCAATAAAGTTTTTTCTGATTATATCCATCGCTTCGGTTTTGGAGAAAAAAGCAATATTGAAATCCCGGGAGAAGTTCCGGGCAATACTAAAAATCTGGATAATCCCAGAATAACTATCAATTTTTTCACCGCAGCTTTCGGGCAGGGAATTTCAGTTACACCTGTTCAGCTTATTTCAGCTTATGCGGCTTTGGCCAACAAGGGAATTCTTATGAAGCCGCAAATTATTGAAGAAATTCGCCGGAGCGACGGCAGCAGCGAAAAAATAAATCCGGAAGAAGTCCGACAAGTCATTTCAGAAAATTCAGCCCAACAAATTTCCGAAATGCTGAGATCAGTTGTTGTTAATGGCCACGGAAAGAGGGCAGATGTGCCTGGCTATTTGGTTGGCGGAAAAACCGGAACAGCCCAAGTGGCTAAAACCGGGGCCAAGGGCTATGAAGAAGGCATGAATATAGGTTCTTTTGCGGGTTATGCTCCAACCAATGATCCGCGTTTCGTTGTTTTGATCAAAATAGTCAATCCGAAGGGTCTGCAATGGGCGGAATCTTCAGCTGCTCCGACGTTTGGACAAATTATGAAATTTCTGCTGGAATACTATAAGGTGCAGCCGACAGAAGATCCTTCGACTAGCCCTTTGGCTAAAATGGCGCCCTTAAAATGGCCGCCAGGTCAAACTACTACGCCAACAGCCGTTATTTCCAATGACAAGAAAGATGATGAAAAGAAGAAAAAAGATGGAGATAAAGTAATAACGTCAGAGGATTAATTATTTTTTTATTTATAGTTTATTTGCAAAAACCTGATTAGTATATTAGTAATCAATTCGTAATTTTTAGGTTCATGAAATCGAAAAAAATAATATTTCTCGAAAAAATTTTGCGGTTTATGGCCGTAGCAATTTTGAAAAGACATAAGCCGAAAATTGTCGCCATAACCGGTTCAGTTGGTAAAACTTCCGCGCGGGAAGCAGTTTTTGTCGTGCTGTCTTCCAAATATAAAGTGCGGCAGAATCTCAAGAATTATAATAATGAAATCGGGATCCCTTTGACGATTATCGGCGCAGAAAGCGGAAATAAAAATATTTTCAAATGGTTTTGGATCTTTCTTAAATGGATCTATGCTTTGATTTTCCCTTTTTATCCGGAAATATTGATTTTCGAATTGGCCGTCGATCGTCCGGGCGATATGAAATACTTCATGTCTTTCATTAAACCAGATATTGGTATCGTAACTAATGTTTCTTTGAGTCATATTGAATTTTTTAAAACAGTTGAAAACATTGCCAGAGAAAAGCGCGTGCTTGTTGAATCTTTGCCGGCAGACGGTTTTGCAATTTTAAATGGAGATGATGAATTGACATTAAAGATGGGAGAGCACACCAAAGCAGAAGTTATAACCTATGGACAAAATGAGGATGTGACCGTCAATGCTTCAAATCTTTTATATAATTATCAAGACAGTCAGCCGGACGGCATAAGTTTCAAACTTAATTATGAAGGAAAGAATATTCCCATCCGTTTAAAAAATCTTTTAGCATCGCATTATGTTTATGCTGCGCTAGCTGGAATCAGCGCCGGAATAATTTTTAAAATAAATATCATAGACATTGCTCAGGCGCTTGAAAGCATGTGTGCTCCAATAGGACGCCTGAATCTTATTGATGGCGAGCAGGGAAGTCATATTATTGATGACACGTATAATGCATCTCCGCTTTCCACTCTCTCTGCTTTGAATGTGCTGGAGCATATGAATGCAAGAAGAAAAATTGCGGTGCTTGGTGATATGCTGGAACTGGGAGAAAAAACTGAAATTGGGCACAGGGAAGTGGGAAAAAAAATATTTTCTGCCAGAATTAATTTGTTTGTAGCGGTCGGAAAACAAATGCAATATGCTATCCAACAATTGCGGGAAATGGGTTTTTCCAAATCCAATATTTTGTATTTTGAAAATCCTATTGAGGCAGCCAAAAAAATTGCCGGAATGATTCAGGAGGATGATCTAATTTTGGTCAAAGGTTCGCAAGGCATGCGGATGGAAAAAATAGTGGAAGAAATCATGGCGGATAAATTGCAGGCTAAAAAACTTCTTTGTCGGCAGAATAGGGAATGGAAAAGGAAACCATTCGCAATGCCTTAAAATTTTTTTAAAAACTATTCTCTAATTCTCGAGAATTAGAGAATAATTTGTTTGTGTTGATTAATTTGCAATAGTTGCTATTATATAGTTTGTTTTATAATATGCCGAATTCGTCTAGTGGTTAGGACTCCAGATTCTCATTCTGGCAACACGGGTTCGACTCCCGTATTCGGTACAAAAGTAAATGCGTGGTTCAGTTATAAATAAGTCCAAAGCGGACTTTATTTTGTTTATTGACTTGATTTTCAATAGCTGAAATAATGGGAGAAGTTAAGAATAAAACAAATTTTATGGATTTTAAGAAAACCTTAGCAGGATTAAAAAAAGAAATAGACAAAGAATTGGAGCTTCAATTGGATATTATTATCAGGGATATCCAAAAAAAAGATGTTCTAATGACTGAAGCTTTCAGGCATGTAAAAAAAATAATACTGGCCGGAGGCAAGAGAATCCGCGGAGCGCTTCTCTGTCAGGCCTATTTTGGATTGGGCGGCAAGGAAAAAAAGAAAATTTTGAAAGTAGCGGCTGCTGTTGAATTGATGCACATGTTTTTTCTTGTTCATGATGATATTATGGACAGAGGAGAATTAAGACATGGCAAAATAACTTTGCATCGAATGTTTTCTCTGGAAAATAAAAAATATAATTTAAAAAATGAAAATGACAGAGAACATTTTGGAAACTCAGAAGCTATTATTGTGGGAGATATGTTGTATGTAATTGCTAATAAAATTATTATTAAAGCAGGATTTAAGCCGAAAATATCTATTGAAATGCTTACAAAATTGCAGTCTATAGCCGAAACTACTGCTATTGGCCAATCTCAGGATTGGCTTATTACATATAAGAATAAAATAACAAAAAAAGAAATTATGGATGTATTGAAAAATAAAACTGCTAAATATACTTTTGAAGGACCCTTACAAATGGGCGCCATATTGGCTGGCTGTAATAATAAAAAAATGATGAAAATTCTCAGCAATTATGCGCTTTCAACAGGAATTGCTTTTCAGATCCAAGACGATATTTTAGGAATTTTCGGCGATGAGAAAAAAATGGGAAAATCATCCGCTTCCGACATTGAAGAAGGAAAGCAAACGCTTTTGGTTATGAAAGCCAAGGAAAAAGCAAATTTTTTGCAAAAAAAACAACTCAATTCAATTCTAGGCAGGAAAAATTTGACACAAAAAGAAATCAAAAATTTTCAAAATATTCTAAAATCTACGGGAGCTTTGGAATATTCGAAAAAAATGTCAGCAGACTATCTTGTCAGAGGGAAAAAAGAAATTAAAAAAATGCCTTTTTCCTCTGATACAAAAAAATTTCTTTTAGGTCTGGCTGAATATTTGGAAGATAGGGAAAAGTAGTAAAAAATGTAAATTTTTGGATTAGCAAGGCAAAGATTATTGTTGAAAGCAGAAAATTTTTATGATACAATTAAGATTAATCATTCTTCTAACTTAGATGTCAAACGACGAAAAAAACATAATTCCAAAACATGTGGCAATAATTCCGGATGGCAATCGCCGTTGGGCAAAAGAACGCGGGCTTAAACCGTGGGAAGGGCATGTTGCCGGAGCGGATAATACGGAAACACTTCTTCAAAAGGCGTTGAAAATTGGCATAGAATGCCTTTCCATGTGGGGCTCGTCTCTGGAAAACCTCAAAAAAAGACCAATAGAGGAAAGCCGTGCATTGTTGCGTATTTATGAGGATCATTTTTCCAAATTACTCAAAAGCGACGCTATCCATGATCATCAGGTAAGAATAAATTTTATCGGCAATTGGGAAGAGCAATTTCCGGATTCGTTAAAAAAAATATTATACAGTTGCGTTGAGGCAACAAAAAATTATTCCAAGCACACACTGAATTTTTTTCTGGCTTACAGTGGGGATGAGGAAATGGTGGATACGGTAAAACAGATCATAAAAAAAGGAATTTCCGCTGAAACTGTTTCCAAGGAAATAATCAAAAATAATTTAATGACAAAAAAATTGCCGGCTGTGGATTTTATGATACGCACAGGCGGTGAACCGCATTTGAGCGCCGGTTTTATGATGTGGGATACTGCCAATTCGCAGCTCTATTTTTCCGAAAAATATTTTCCTGATTTCGGAGCTGATGAATTTGAAGAAGCAATCGAAGATTTTTCGCGCAGGAATCGGAGATTGGGCAAATAATTATATTTAATTAAACTTTTAAAATATAATTTTTTTTATCTAATTTTATGGCAATGGAATTTACTGATCAAAATTTTGATCAAGAAGTTTTGCAAGGCAAGGGAGTTGTGCTGGTGTATTTTTGGGCTAGCTGGTGCGGGCCTTGCCAGATGATGGGTCCGATCATTGATGAACTGGCTGAAGAATTTGAGAACAAAGCCAAAATTGGCAAATGCGGCGTTGAAAAAAATGAAGAAACTGCCACAAAATATGATGTCATGTCTATTCCGACCATTAAAATATTTAAATACGGAAAAATAATCAAAGAATTTGCAGGCGCTCAAAACAAAGAAATCATCAAAGAAGCGATTGGAGCAGCTTTATAAGGCAATATTGATAAAACATAAAAAATAGGGAAAACACAAAGCATTATTTATAATTTTTTATTATGCACGACTTAATTATTATTGGTTCGGGTCCGGCCGGATTGACAGCTTCAGTTTATGCTTCGCGTTACAAATTGAAGCACATTATTCTTGGCAAAGAAATCGGCGGCCAGATTATGAAGGCTTCGCGCATTGAAAATTGGCCAGGAGAAGAATCCATTAGCGGAGTGGATTTAACGGAAAAAATCAGAAAACAGGCGGAAAAACTGGGCGTAGAAATAATAAATGCCGGAGCAAATGCAGTTGAAAAAATCGCAAACGGCTTCAGGATTGTTACTGATGACGAAAAAGTTTTTGAAGCAAAAACGGTTATTTTTGCCTTAGGCATGAAACCGAGAAAAATGAATTTGCCGAAAGAAGATGATTTTATCGGCAAGGGCATTTCCTATTGTGCAACTTGCGATGCTATGTTTTTCAAAAACAAGGACGTGGTTGTCATTGGCGGAGGCGACAGTGCCGCCACAGCCGCTTTGCATTTATCTGAATTTGCCAATTCAGTGCAACTTTTATACAAAGAAGGGACGAAAATTTTTGAACCGGCCTGGGAGGAAAAAATGAAAGAACAGGGAAAAATCACCCTTGAATCGTTTGAAAATGTTGTCGGTCTTATTGGTGAAAATAAAATTGAAGGGATTGTTTATGAAACTCCGGGCGGAGAAAAAAAAGAATTGAAAGCGCAGGGAGTATTCATTGAAATAGGTTCGACTCCGGGAGCCGCAATTGCCGAAAATTTAGGAGTGGAAACCGACGAACAAGGTTTTATAATAGTCAAACCGAACCATAGTACGAATGTTGACGGTGTTTTTGCGGCTGGTGATATTACAACAGCTTCAAACAAATTACGCCAAATCATTACAGCGGCCGCAGAAGGAGCCATTGCCGCAGAGAGCGTTTATAAAAAAGTCAAGTCAATTAGTAGGTGATTTTGTAAAAGAAATGAAACGTGGTATAATAACTTAACAATTGTTATTACTATTGATTTGTTATCAAATAAACATAAAAACGAATTTGAATCCATATTTTCTATGAATTCATAATTCGTGAATAAAAAATGTTAAATATAAAAACACATAGACAAAAAATAGATTTTGAGAGCAAAAATCAGATAGAATTTTTTGACATAACCGACAGAGTCCAAAAAATAGTTGATGATTCTGGCGTGCGCGAAGGCAACGTAGTTGTTTTTGTGCCGCATACCACTATGGGCGTTGCCATCAATCACAACGAAGCAATGCTTATTCAGGATTTTATGCGAGTGTTATATAAATTCGCGCCGACAGACGACAGATATTCGCATGATTTGTTTGAACTTCGCAAATCTTCTAAATCTGACGGGCGCAGCAATGGCCATTCTCATTGCAAATCTTTGATGATCGGAGTCAGCCAATATGTTCCGATTGAAAAAGGCAAACTCATGCTCGGATCCAAACAGAGTATTTTTGCAATAGAATTTGATGGAGCTCGCAAGCGCGATATTTTAGTTAATGTTATGGGGATATAAAACAGCTTTCAGCTGCCGGATCTTGGATTTCTGGAAAAATAATGAAACTAATTTCAATAAAGCTATTTTTATGAGTCGCCTTGTAAATGACTTGATTTCCAAAGGATATTTAAGCAGCGAAGTTATTATAGATGCTTTTTATAAAGTGCATAGGATTGAGTTCATTCCTGATGACTTGGCTGCCCAAGCCGAAGCTGATATTCCGCTGCCTATCGGATATGGACAAACAATTTCGCAGCCAATGACCGTGGCTTTTATGCTGGAGCTTTTAGATCCAAAACCTGGACAAAATATTCTAGACGTTGGTAGTGGATCTGGCTGGACCACGGGTCTTTTATCCTATATTGTCGGGGATAAAGGTAAGGTAACAGCGATGGAAATAATAGAAGAGTTGTGCAAAATAGGAGAAAAAAATGTAGAAAAATTCGGTTTTGTTAAAAAGGGGATTGCTGAATTTTATTCTGATTCCGCAAAAAACGGATTTTTGCAGAATTCTCCTTATGACAGAATTTTGGTCAGTGCTTCAGTTGATGAAATTCCGCCAGCACTCAAACAGCAGCTGGTTTTGGGAGGAAAAATGGTTATTCCTGTCAATAATTCGATTTGGTATGTTGAAAAAAAGAGCGAAGATGATTTTCATATAGAAAAATTTTCTGGTTTTGCTTTTGTGCCATTTCTCAAAAATGATTAAATATTTTTTATGAGTATTAGAAGAAAAATCAGTATTTTGGCTGTCATTTTATTCCTGCTAATAGGAGGGTTTTTTTATGTTTATTATCAGATTTACTTTTCGCAAGGAGAATATCGAGAAAATAAGACTTTTGAAATTGTAAAGGGAGATGGCAGCACTAAAATTGGAAATAATTTGGAAAAGGAAAATTTGATTTCCAATGATTTTTACTTTTTCCTGTATGTTTGGAAACAAAAATCTTCAGGAAAATTTTTACCGGGAAAATACGAAATTAGCGGCAATTTGACTATTCCGGAAATAGTCAAATTCCTGACTGATCAGGAAAATATGCTTCCCGGATACATAACAATAACTTTTCCCGAAGGCTGGACAGCCAAACAGATGTCCGAGCGCCTAAGTTCTAAGGGTTTTGACGGTGAAAATTTTTTGAAACTAGTCAATAATCCTCCGCAAGAAATAGTTTCATTATTCCCGGTTTTGAACAAAAAGCCGGCTAAAGCAACTCTGGAAGGTTATCTCTTTCCGGACACATATAAATTTGCCAAAGAAGCTACTCCAGAAGGAATTTTAAAAAAAATCCTCAATAACACAGAAATCAAAATAACTGATGGAATGAGAACAGAAATAGAAAATCAGAAAAAATCAGTTTTTGAAATTTTAACAATGGCCAGTCTTTTGGAAAAAGAAGTGAAAACACCAGAGGATTTTAAAATAGTTTCTGGAATTTTTTGGAAACGAATTGCTATCGGGCAAGCCCTGCAAAGTTGTGCAACGTTAGCTTATATTCTAGGTGTCAACAAAAGCCAATATTCTTATGCTGACACACAAATCGAATCGCCTTACAATACTTACAAATACAAAGGTTTGCCTCCAGGTCCGGTTTCCAATCCGGGAATTGAAACAATTCAAGCGGCACTCTATCCTGAAAAAACCGACTATCTCTATTTCTTGACTGATCCGCAGGACCCTAAAAACACGGTTTACTCCAAAACTTTAGAAGAACACAACCGAAACAAAGCAAAATACGGATTATAATAATACCTTAAAAATAGCTTTTAAAGGAATAATTTTTGAAAACAGAGAAATTGATTCTCTGTTTTTTATTTTTGACATAAGGGCCTATTTTAAGTATCATAAAATAGGTATTAAATATAAACATACAACAGGCAAAAAACAGAATTCCCAAGGGAATGTCTTTTTGTGTTTATTTAAATTATTATAATGGTGGAAAAAATAAAAGGATTATTTCAAAGAATTTTTGGCAAATTTCTCGGCAATATGTCGAAAGATATTGGCATTGACCTGGGGACAGCCAATACGCTGGTTTATGTCAAAGACAAAGGCATTGTTATTAATGAACCGTCAGTTGTTGCTATCAATAAACGCACTGGGCAGGTTTTAGCTATTGGGCGTGATGCCAAAAGAATGGTAGGGAAAACCCCTGGCCATATTGTAGCCACCAGACCGTTGGTTGACGGAGTAGTCAGTGATTTTGAAGTGACAACCCAAATGTTGAAATTTTTTATTGATAAAATTAATAAAGACTCATTTTTTTTCGCGCCTCGCCCACGCATTTTAATTGGAATACCGTCTCGCATAACGGAAGTTGAAAAAAAGGCTGTGGTTGATGCAGCCTTGAATGCCGGAGCGCGCGAAGCATTTTTGATTGAAGAACCAATGGCAGCGGCTATCGGCGCTCGGCTTCCGGTAACTGATGCCAAGGGGAATATGGTCGTGGACATTGGCGGCGGCACATCCGAGATAGCTGTTATTTCTCTGGGTGGCGTTGTTAGTGCCAGAAGTTTGCGCGTGGCTGGTGATGAAATGAATGAAGATATCGTGAGATATTGCCGCGATGAATTTAATCTGATGGTTGGCGAAAAAACAGCTGAAGACATAAAAATTGCGGTTGGCAGTGCTTATCCATTAAAAGATCAGTTGAAAATTTCGGTGCGTGGCCGTGACCTGGTTAGTGGACTTCCAAAAGAAGTTATTGTTAATGACGAACAAATTCGTGAAGCGATTTCACGCTCGATCAGAATTATTGTTAATAATATAAAAACAGTTATTGAAGAAACTCCGCCGGAACTTCTTTCCGATATCATGCAAAGAGGCATTATTTTGGCTGGCGGCGGCGGCCTAATTCGCGGATTAGATAAACTGGTGGCGAATCAGACGGAAATGCCGGTTCGAATGATGGAAGATCCTCTGACGGCGGTCGTGCGCGGAGTGGGAATTGTTATGGAAGACATGGAAACATTGAAAGAAATTTTAGTTGAAGATCAAAGGGAAAAAGCCTTCAAATAATTCTAGAGTATGCAAAAATTTATTGCTACCAGATTTTTTAAAGTTCTTATTATTGCCGCTATTTTTATCGGCCTTGTTTTTTTAAATCCGGTTACGATTTTTAATCCAGTGAGATCAGTTTTTGTTTCTGTCTTGGCGCCGTTTCAAAAATTTTTTTACTCATTTTCAGTAGGCATTAATAATGTCAAGGAATTTGCAGGAGAAATCGGCCAGCTTAAGCGTGAAAATGAAAATTTGCGGAAAGAAAATCAGGAACTTTTAGCTGCCAGCGCCATGTATGCTGATATAAAAAAGGAGAACGATAATTTGCGCGAACAAATAAGCATTTTGCCCCGAGAAAAATATGATTTAGTGCCGGCTTTTTTGGTAAGTCAGGATCCAAGCGGAACTGAAAATTGGATTGAAATTGACAAAGGCAGTGAAGACGGAATCGCTCCTAACATGCCAGTTATTATTTCCAGAAGCGTTCTTGTAGGAAAAATTCATGAAGTCAGCGCTAAAACTTCCAAAGTTATGCTGCTAACAAATCCAAAAAGCACTCTCAATGTTATAACAGTAGAAAATGAAGCCAAGGGGATTGTGAAAGGAGAATATGGATTGGGAATTGTTTTGGATATGGTTTTGCAAGCTGACTCGATCAATGCAGGAGATAAAGTTGTAACTTCCGGCATTGGAGGTGAAATTCCGCGCGGGCTTTTTGTCGGAACCATTCAGGAAGTCCATCCTTCCAAAGACCATCTTTTCCAGCAGGGCACGTTGACAGCTCCAATTCAGATTTCAAAATTGCAAATGGTTTTTATAATCAAGGGCAGCAAGTAAAGATATGAGAAAAAAAATTGTATATTCCTTTGTTTTATTATTTGCTGTTATTGCCCAAACCAGCATATTGCCAGTTTTTTTTAGCAATCAAGTTTTAGGCGATGCAGTTCTGATGGCTGTTTTGGCGTGGGCAATGTTGGATGGATTTCAGGCTTTTATCGGCTGGGCAATTGTTGCTGGAATTTTTTACGATCTTGCCGCCTATTCGCCCATAGGCGAACATGTGCTGATTTTTCTGGTCGTCGTCTATTTTGTGAGTTTTTTTTCCAAACGATTGTCACTGAATTTTCGAGGTACCGGACTTTTCCTTTTTTTTATTTTTGTTATTGCAGTGACTGTTTTTTCAGAAATTGTTCTGGCCATTTTTGCTGTTTATGAAAACCAGGCAATGTATGAATATTGGAGAAAGTTTGGCGGCGTAGGCGAAATAATGTTAAAAATAATTTGTAATGAAATTTTGTTTTTCGGCTGGTTTATTTTATTGAAAAAAATAAAAAAATTTTTCAAGCTGGAAACAATATAACTGATAAAAAAGTGAAAAACGGGAAATTGCAAATTTTCATTCGCTGGTTCAAAAAATATTTACAAATCACAATCAATAAAATTATTTTATGTTCAATCGCAATAAATCCAAAGCATATTCCGGCATGGAAATTGAAGATTATGTTTTGACGGCAACTGAAAAAGAAGCCGCAAAAATGGAGCGGCCTCTTAAAAAGAAGTGGTTTGATTTTTTGTGGTGGATAATAATTGCCGGCATGCTGGTTTTGGCGGCCAGAGTGTTTTTTTTGACTGTTATCAAAGGACCTTATTATCAAGATATTTCTAAAGGCAATAGCATCCGTTCTATTGTCATCAACGCTCCGCGTGGCCGCATTTTTGACCGCACTGGAAAAGTTTTGGTCAACAATATCCCCAGCATGGATGCGGTTATTATTCCGGCGTATTTGCCCAGGGATGAGCAAAAAATAAAAGAAATGTCGGCTGAAATTGCCAACATTTTAAAAATGAACAAAGAAGAAATTCAGGAAAAAATTGAAAAAAGCATTTCCAGCTCCTTGAATTCAGTTTTGCTAAAAGAAAACATTTCACAAGATGAATCATTAATACTTTTAGAAAAGAATAATTATTTGCAGGGAATTGATATAGAAAAAACAGCCATACGTTCCTATTCTGACGGCCTTATTTTTTCCCACATTCTCGGCTATGAAGGCAAAATCACAAAAGAAGAATTGGAAAGCAATAAGGGCTATCTGCTAACTGACTATATCGGCAAGGAAGGCATTGAAAAATCATATGAACAATATCTGCGCGGAGTGCATGGCGCTACCCAAGTGGAAGTTGATTCAATGGGAAATATAAAACGTGAAATCGGCATTATTAATCCGAAAACCGGCAATGATTTGATTTTGGGAATAGACAGCGATTTGCAGAAAAAAATATATGACAGTCTGAACGATGTTATGCTTAAAACTCAGACAAAAACTTCTGCAGCTGTGGCTATAAATCCGCAAAATGGGGAAATCATGGCTATGGTCAGCATTCCTAGCTACGATAACAATCTGTTTGCTCAGAAAATATCAAGTGCTGATTATGCTAATTTAATCAATGATTCAAATAAGCCTTTGTTTAATCGGGCTATAGCAGGCGAATATCCGCCCGGTTCCACAATTAAGCCTATAATTGCCTCAGCAGCTTTATCCGAAGGTACCATTACTCCAGAAACGATTATTGATGGTTTAGGCGGCCGGCTTTACATTGGCAATTATTCTTTTGGTGACTGGAAAGCCCATGGTCCCAGTGATGTGCGTACGGCTATAGCTGAAAGTAATGACATATTTTTTTATACAATAGGCGGAGGTTATAGCGCTATCCGGGGTTTAGGTATGGATAAAATGAAAAAATGGTACAATCTGTACGGGCTTGGACAACTTACTGGAGTTGATATCGGCGGTGAAAAAAAGGGGCTTATTCCTGACGAGCAATGGAAATTGGACAAATTTGGAGAAAAATGGACAATTGGCAATAGTTATCATGCCGCAATTGGACAAGGTTTTATAAGTGCCACTCCCATACAATTAGCCAACTATACGGCTGCGATTGCTAATGGAGGAAAAATTTTTAAACCGCATTTTGTTTCCAAAATCAAGAAAAATGACAATTCACTTCTCAGTATCCAGCCCCAAATTATGAATTCAAACGTTGTTTCTCCGGAAATCATCAGTGTTATCAGGGAAGGCATGCGCAAGGTCGTAACTGATGGAACTGCCCAAACACTTAAAGATATGTCAATTGAAATTGCCGGCAAAACGGGAACAGCTCAATTTGGAACAGGCAACCAGACGCATGGATGGTTTACTTCCTTTGCTCCTTATGAGAATCCGCAAATAGCCATGGTTGTTTTAGTGGAAGGCGGCGGCGAAGGACATTCAAGCGCTTTGCCTGTCACAAAAGAGGTTTATGACTGGTATTTTAACAGATAATTTTTTGTTTTTTTGATTTTCTTGGATAAGAATTTTTATGGTTAAAAATAAAATTAAAAAAAGAGTATTGCAGGAAATAAGTTATGCATCTGGAAAATATTTAATTTCTCCGGAAATTGTAAGCCTGGTTGTTACTTTTCGCTGTAATTTTAAATGCCAGGCGTGCACTGTTTGGCGAGCAGAAAAGTATCCAGAATTGTCTCAAGCAGAATGGGAAAAAATTTCTGATCAACTCAAATTTTCTTTGTCCAAAAAAACTTCAATTGAAATTAGCGGAGGTGAGTCAATGATACGCAAAGATTTGGTTTTTTTCCTCATTAATCATTTAAAAAATTTTTTTGAAAATGTCGGCATAAATTCAAACGGCTACTTATTGGATGAAAAAAACATTTCTGATCTAAAAATGGCAGGCGTGGATTTTGTAAAAATTTCTCTCTATGGCCTGAAAGAAACAGTCCATGATGATCTGCGCGGCGTGCCTGGTTCGGCCAAAAAAGCAAAAGAAGCCATTGATTTGCTACAAAAACAAGGCATACAAGTCGACATAGGTGTTTTGATTACAAGAAAAAATATTTCAGATATCCCAAATCTTATAAATTATTATAATCGTCCGGGGCATGAAAAAATTTCAATTGTTTTGCAGTCGCTGGATGAACCAATAGGAGTAGAACCGGCAAGTGGCCAAGATAAAATTGCAACGATTGAAAGTCTATGGCCTGACAAAAAATCAATTGAAGAATTATTTTCTTGGCTTAGTAAAAATAAAACACAAAAAATAAAAAACTCCACGGCAAGCCTTTCTGCGATCAAGCAGTATTATCTTGATCAGGCGAGCGCTCTAAAGCGCCGCTGTTTTGCCGGCCAACGCAGTTTGGTCATCTATCCGGACGGAAAATTAGCCGTGTGTTATAAAGGCGCAATAATTGGAAATATGGCCAATGAAAATTTGAAGGATATTCTCATTGGAGAAAAAGCCAGAAAAGAAAGGCTAAAAATCAAAAAATGTCCAAAAAAATGCCGTATCATCGGCTGCAATTTTTCTAAAACAATTCCGGAAATATTAGGAATCCGCTAAGTGCAAAAAAAGAAGGAATCAGGCCAAATTTTGCTTTAATTAAGCAATTTTTTAATGTTGGGCTATTGACAAAAAGTCAATTTGTTTATATATTAGACTGGTTATGCTATAATGTTTTCATGGGTTCTTTGAGATTAAAATTTATCAAATCATCCAGACAATTGCCCCGATTTATCGGGGAGGAAAGTCCGGACACCAGCCAATGCTTGGCATTGATTATGCGTAGTGGGTAACACCCACCGGTTGTATTGCAAAATGCAGCCAGGGAAAGTGCCACAGAGACGATACTACCCAGTTCTTTTTAAAAAGAGATGGGAAAAGGTGAAAAGTTTTTTGGTGTATAAGTTTTCGCTTTATCAGCTGATTAGCGAAACGAAATACTACAAAAGTTCTTCATTGGTGACAATGAAAGATGGTAAACCCTGCGTGGTGAAAGGCCGTGTCCTGATTTTGCCGGTTGGCGAATCGGGAAGTGCCGCTTGAATCTATTGGTAACAATAGATCTAGATAAATAATTGTCGCAGAGCCTGCCTTGAAATCCTCTTTCGTAACGAGAAGCCAGAATTTCGAGCGAAAAAATTGAAAGTCGAAGAGGGCTATCCAGTGATAACCCGATGAGATTTGAAATTTTTACAGCCGAAATTATGGCTTCGCAGTAGAATATGGGGTTTCAAGGCAGGCTCCTGAACAGAATCCGGCTTATCGGATGATTTGATAAATTTTACGCTTAAAATCTTTTTCAAGCTTTTATTCTTTATGAAAAAACGATCAGAACTATTGTTCAGCTCAGTACAAATTCCAGTAGACATTACCATGATAGTGCTGGCAGCGCTGAGCGCTTTTGTCATTCGTGAATTTCCGGTATTTATCGCTCTTCAGCCCAAGCTTTACAATTTTCCTTTGAAAAGTTATTTAGCTGCTGTCTTCATAGTGGTTCCTTTTTTCGTTTTAACTTATGCGCTGGAGGGCTTATATGATTTGAAAGTCACGCGAAATTTTTGGAAGGAAAGCCTGAAAGTTTTTTTTGCAACATCCATAGGACTGGTTGTTATAATCGTGGCAATATTTTTAAAACGGGAGTGGTTTTCATCACGTTTCATAATTTTGGTTGCTTGGATTTTGGCCGTTACGTATGTGACAATTGGCAGATATTTATTGCACAGAATCCAGAGATATTTGCTTGAAAACAAGGGTATAGGCGTACACCGGCTTTTACTCATTGGCCACAATGGAAAAATAGCACGCATGCAAGAAGTTATAAGAAAAAATTCTTATCTGGGATACCGCATCGTGGGAAACATTGAAACAGCCAGCTTGCATGCAATCAAAGAAATAAAAGAAATTTCAGGAGTGGATGAAATAATAGTTTGTGATCCAACCCTAACTGATTCCGAACAGACAAAATTGATTGACTATTGCGCCATCAATAACATCGCCTATAAATTTATGCCAACAACTTTGCAAACGGCCAAGTTTGAAGCCAGCATTTTTAATGGTGAACCTATAATTGAAATCAAACACACTCCGCTGGATGGATGGGGGAAAATTTTGAAGCGAGTTTTCGATGTAGTGGGGTCCGTTATTTTGATTATTATTTTTTCGCCGATCATGCTTTTGGCAGCCTTGGCGATCTGGCTTGAAACCGGAGGACCTATAATATATAAAAATGAAAGAATGGGCGGCGATGGAAAATTATTTCCTGTTTACAAATTCCGCTATATGAAAAAAGAGCTTTGCACTGATCCCCACACAGAGGAAGGCAAAAAAGCTTTAGAATACGAAAATAAACTTATTGCTGAAAACTCAATACGAAAAGGGCCATTATACAAGATAAAAAATGATCCCCGTAAAACAAAAGTCGGAGCTTTTATTGAAAAATACTCCATTGACGAACTGCCTCAATTTTTCAACGTTTTGGGAGGCAATATGAGCTTAGTGGGACCGCGTCCGCACCAGAAGCGCGAAATTGAAAAATATAATGAATATCACCGGCGCCTTCTGACCATAAAGCCGGGGATTACGGGTATGGCGCAAATTTCCGGACGCAGTGATTTGCAGTTTGAAGACGAATATAAATTGGATGTATACTACATTGAAAATTGGTCACTTTGGCTTGATATTCAAATTTGCCTCAAAACAGTCGGAGTATTGTTTAAAAGAAGGAATAATTAAAAGAAACATTAGTGCGTGTTGATAACTGCAAATTTGACAAAAATTCAAAATTAGACTATAATTATAATATAGGTGAGGATAAAAAACAGAAACGGTTTTGGTCGACCGCTCCATATTTTATCCCATTGTTAGTATTAATCAGTAATTAAAGAAAACACACTTATGACAGACAAAAGAGCAACGGATCAGGAGTTTTTGGAGTTTGCCGTCAAGGCGCTCGTCGACAATCCTGGTGATGTTAAGGTAGAAAGAAAAATTGATGAAATGGGCGTTCTCATTTCGTTGGATGTGAATCCAGCTGATATGGGGATGGTAATCGGCCGGGAAGGCCAGACTGCCAAAGCTCTCAGAACAATTCTTAGAGTTATCGGAGCCAGAAACAATGCACGTGTAAACTTGAAAATCAATGAACCAGAAGGTTCTACTCGCGGAGAAAGACAGGAAAAACCGGCTGCCGAAGAAGGAAAAAAGAGCATTGATGATGTTCTTGGAAACATATAATTTGTTCTCAAAATCTTTACATAACAAAACCCTCGCTTATCGGGGGTTTTGCGCTTTCTGAAGGGCTTTTTTTGTTTTTTAATGTGTGTTAAAATAATTCTGAAGATTATTTTGGCAGGCGTGAAATAATAACTTTATGATTAAATTTGACATAGTAACGATTTTTCCCAATATTTTTACCTCATATTTCAATGAGTCTATTCTTAAGCGCGCGCAAAAAAGCGGTGCAATTGAAATCAATGTTCACAACCTGCGCGACTACACGACTGACAAACATAAAACTGTTGACGACACGCCGTATGGCGGAGGAGCGGGAATGGTGCTTAAAGTTGAACCTATCTATCGATGCATAAACGCAATAAAGAAACAAAAAACAAGAAACAAGAAACAAACCAGCAGGACAATTCTTTTTTCGGCAAAGGGGAAGACGTATACCCAAAAAGATGCCAAAAGACTTTCAAAATATGATCAATTAATTTTCATTTGCGGACGCTATGAAGGCGTGGATGAAAGAGTGGCGGAAAAAATTGCAGATGAAGAAATTTCTATTGGTGAGTTTGTTCTGACTGGTGGGGAAATTCCGGCCATGGCCATAGTCGATTCGATTGCCCGGTTGCTTCCTGGTGTTTTAGGCAATGAAGAAAGCGCAAAAATCGAATCACATTCCAAAGAAGGTTATCTGGAGTTTCCGCAATATACCAAACCGGAAGAATTTAATAAATGGAAAGTGCCCAAAATACTTCTTTCCGGCCATCATGCAGAAATTGAAAAGTGGAGAGAAAAGAAATCAAAATCAAAAAAATAAATTTTGTTTTTAATTTATGCCTTTTAAGAACGGAGATAAAACTTTATTCACAATCGTCATGATCCTCCTGATTTTTGGCTTGGTCATGATTTCCAGCGCGGGCGTGATTTATTCCGAAACGCGTTTTGCCGATGCATATTATTTTTTCCAGCGCCAGCTTATTTACGGAGTTGTTCCTGGACTCTTGGCTTTGTTTGTCTGTTCCCGCATTGACTACCATTTTTGGAAAAAAATTTCCGTCATATTCTTTTTTGCTTCGATAATTTTTTTAGTGCTGGTTTTCGTGCCAGGGGTTGGAACGAAGGTTTATGGCGCCAGTCGTTGGATATTTCTTGGGCCTTTTTCTTTTCAACCTTCAGAAATGGCTAAACTTTCAATAATAATCTATTTGGCGGCATGGCTCGAAAGCCGGGGAAAGCATCGCATCAAAGATTTTTTTGAGGGTTTTCTGCCTTTCTTGGGAATCATGGGTCTCATGGGACTTTTGATTATGAAACAGCCGGACACAGGAACTCTGGGTGTTATTGTTTTGACTTCCATTGCCATTTTTTTTGTGGCTGGCGCCAGTTTCAAACACATTGCTTCTATTGGCGGACTAGGCCTGCTGTTTCTCTGGATATTAATTAAGATTGAGCCCTATCGTTTCAATCGCATCCTGGCTTTTCTTGATCCCCGGAGCGATCCGCAAGGAATTGGCTATCAGATCAATCAAGCGCTTTTGGCGATTGGCACAGGCGGAATATTCGGAGTGGGCTTAGGACAAAGCCGGCAAAAATTCAATTATTTGCCCGAACCGGTCGGCGATTCAATATTTGCTATAATCGGAGAAGAACTGGGTCTAATTGGAGCAACAGCCCTGATAATATTGTTTGTTTTGCTGGCTATGCGCGGTATCAAAATTGCCAAGAACGCACCGGATGTTTTTGGAAAACTTTTAGCAGTCGGCATTATAATGTGGATAGTTTTTCAGGCCTTTATAAATATCAGCGCCAATATTGCTTTGGTTCCGCTGACCGGCATTCCGCTTCCTTTCATAAGCTATGGCGGAACTTCACTGGTTTTTTTGATGGCTGGAATTGGAATTTTGCTGAATATTTCAAAGCATGCAAATATGGGTAAAAATTAGGCTAATTTTGGATTTTTCTATATAATATTAATATGATAAACATATAAAACACGAAGCATGAAATCCTAATCTCTAAACAATATCCAAATTCAAATGACAAAAATTCTAAATGTTTTGAATTTATAATTTTAAGAATTAGAATTTGTTTAGAATTTCGAAATTATAATTTAGAGTTTTTAAAATAATTTATATAAATAATTTTAACTATGCGTATAGTATTAACAGGCGGGGGAACAGGCGGGCATCTAACACCGCTCATAGCAGTGGCTGACAAATTAAAAACAAAACTCGGCCATGAAGTTGAGTTTTTATACATCGGCTCGGGCGCGGAAATGGAAAAACAAATGATGAGCGAAGCCGGCATAAAAGTCAAATCAGTGCTGGCTGGAAAAATGCGCCGCTATTTTTCTCTGATGAATTTTGTAGATTTTTTTAAAGTGCCAATCGGTTTTTTCCAGTCTTTATGGATGCTGCTGTGGTTCATGCCGGATGTTGTTTTTTCCAAAGGAGGCTATGTGGCCGTACCTATTGTTTTGGCGGCTTGGCTATATCGGATCCCGATACTTATTCATGAATCAGACAGTACGCCCGGAGTTGCCAATCAATTTTTAGCCAAATTTGCCACTCGGATTGCCGTCGCGTATCCTTCCGCTGAAGCATATTTTCCCAAAAACAAGACAGCTTTAATCGGAAACCCGATCCGTTTTGAAGTAACCGAAGGCAATTCGGAAATGTTGAGAGAAAAACTGGGTTTTACTTTTTCTAAAAAAACCATTTTGGTTTTAGGCGGCAGCCAGGGAGCAAAAATAATTAACGATGCAATAGTGCATATTTTGCCGAAATTGCTTCCATATTACCAGATTATTCATCAGACAGGAGAAAAACATTTTGAAAGAGTGGAAAAGGAAGCTGCCTTTATGGGAGTTAAAATAGGACGGGAAGGCTATTTTGCGACTCCTTTTATGAATGCCAATGAACTTAGAGATGCCTTTATGTTAAGCGATTTAGTCATCAGTCGGGCCGGAGCCGCTTTCATAACTGAAATTGCAGCCAATAATAAGCCGGCAATTCTGATTCCGATTGCGGAAAGCGCCAATGACCACCAAAGGATGAATGCCTATGCGCTGGCGCGCATTGGTGCGGCCATAGTTTTAGAAGAAACTAATTTAGGCGAACATATGCTTATTAATAATATCAATAAAATTTTTAATGACGATGGATTAAGAAGGATGATGGTTAAAAAAATCAAAACTTTCTATCATCCAAATGCAGCAGAAGTAATCAGCAACAGCCTTGTGGAAATTGCGCGTTCATAAAATATAAATTTAATTTTATGAAAAGCCGAAATTCTAAGAATAAAAAAGTCTATATTGTGGGCATTGAAGGCGCAGGCACGTCTGCTTTGGCGCAGCTGTATAAAAAAATGGGATATGATGTTTCCGGCAGTGATAATGGCGATCATTTCTACCAGCGCGTCCTAAAAGGCAAGGGGATAAAAGTGTTTAATGAATTCAAAAAAAGCAACATACCAACAGACGTTGATTTTGCTGTGCGATCTACTGCTTTTCGGGACGATAATCTGGAAATAGCAGAAATTAAAAAAAGAAATATCTTGCTGCTGGATTATCCTCAGGCTTTGGGGCAGTTGTTTAATGAAAAAATGGGAATAGCAGTTTGTGGAACCCATGGAAAAACCACCACCACTGCCTTATTGGGCAAGGCTTTCGAATTGGCCGGAATTGATCCAACTGTGCTGGTAGGCAGCAATGTGATTGACTGGGAAAGCAACGTGCTCACAGGCCAAGGGGAATATTTTGCAGCCGAAGCGGATGAATATCAAAATAAATTGATATATTACAATCCATGGTCGGCCATTCTGACCAGTGTCGACTGGGATCATCCGGATTTTTTTCCGAATTTTTCCGAATACAAACAGGTCTTTCGTGATTTTGTGGCCAAACTTCCCAAAACCGGATTTTTGATTGTCTGGGGAGACAGCAGCGACACACTGGATGTCTCGACCAGTGCAAATTGTAAAGTATTGACCTTTGGTTTTTCGGAAGATTGCGACTACAAAATCAGCAATCAGCAATCTGTGGACGGCGATCAGGAAAAGATCCAGCAATTTGAAATTTTTTACAAGGAAGAAAGCCTGGGAGTTTTTGAAACGTCGCTGGTCGGCAAACACAACATTCTCAATGCTGGTTCAGTGATTGCTCTTTGCCACCAAATGCAGCTGGATCTCCAGAAAGTAAAAATTGCTCTCAAAAATTTTAAGGGTGCAACGCGCCGTTTTGAAAAAATCGGGACGTTCAAAGAAGCAATTCTTATTGATGATTATGCGCATCATCCCGATGAAATCCAGGCAACGCTCCGGGGCGCGCGGCAAATTTTCGGAGAAAACAAAAGAATTTGGACAGTTTTCCACCCGCACACTTTCACTCGCACCAAGGCGCTGCTTTCGGAATTCGCCCAAAGTTTTGATGACACCGACAAAGCCATCATTATTGACATATATGGCAGTGCGCGCGAACAACAAGGCGGAGTTTCTTCGAATGATTTGGTTGAACTCATTAACACTTATAATCGCGATAAAGCGGAATATATTCCCACCATTGAGGAAACAGTGGAATATTTGCGGGAAAAATCGGGCCAATATGATATTCTCATAACCATGGGTGCCGGCGATGTTTGGAAAATCGGAGATAAATTAAAAAATTTGCCCTGTTAAATTACGCAAAGAGATTTAACAGGATAAATAAAAATAATGAAAAATGTTTTCCGAAAAAATAAATTTATAACCCGGATTATTTTTTTCTTGGCAATAATTTTTATTTTTCCTTGCTCGGTTTTTGCTGGGCAAAATCTCAATGATTGGGAAATTATGGAATTTAATTCTGTTATTACTGTTAATAAAAATTCTACCTTGGATATTGTTGAAACTATAAAAGCTAATTGTGGTGACGCACTAGATAAGCATGGAATATTTAGAATTTTGCCAACCAGAATAAAAATAAGAGACGGAACAACCATTGAAACACCAATAAAACTTTTGGAAATCACGGATGAAAAAGGAAAATCATATAAATTTCAGGAAACACAAAATTTTTCCGACAAAACAATTACCTGGAAAATAGGTGATGCAAACACAATTGTGCAAGGGATAAATATTTATAAAATTCATTACACTGTCAAAAATGCCATCCGTTTCGGCAATCAAAATTTTGATGAATTTTATTGGAATCTTAATGGCAATTTTTGGGATTTACAAACGGACAAATTCCACGCATCCATAATTTTTCCTCAGGAAATAAATTCGCAGAACACAACCGTTGACTATTATACCGGAGCGTTAGGCAGCAAAAGCAAAGATTTGGCAACCTACAGATGGGGCGCCTCAAATGTTCTGGAGTTTGATTCAATAAAAATGTTCAATGTGCATCAAGGAGTGACGGTTTCCGCCACTTTCCCTAAAAACATTTTTATGCCCTATCGTTTTAGTTTTTCAGAACTGCTTGCTAGATATGCCTTTTTGGCAATTCCTTTGGTAACCTTTATTATCTGTTTTTTCTTGTGGTATAAATACGGCAAAGATCCGAAAGTGGATAAAACTGTAATTCCGGAATATGATGCGCCGGGCAATTTAAGCCCGATCGAACTTGGAATGCTGATGAAAAACGGAAGATTTGACAATAATCTGATCACGGCTGAAATAATCTATTTTGCGACGCGCGGAATCATAACTATAAAAGAAACTTCAGAAAAAATACTTTTTTTTAATAGCAAAGATTATGAACTTGAAAAAAAACAAAATTCAGAATCAGAACAAAAAATAAATGAAGCGCAAAAAATGATTTTGAAATGCATATTTGACAGCAAACAAAAAAGGAAGCTTTCGGAACTCAGGGATTCTTTCTTTGCGCACATTAATGATATAAAAGAATTAACGGAAAAAATATTAAAAGATAAGGGTTTAATTGTTCCAACAGGTCTGCATCTTGGTATTTTTTTGAAAATTCTTGGCTTTTTGGGCTTATGGGCAGCTTTTGTTCTTTTTGGAAAATCATTAACAACATTAGGTATTGGTTTAGCTCTTTCTGTGGTAATAATTTTCTTTTTCAGTTTTATTATGCCCAAAAGAACTTTAGCCGGTGCTAATTTAAATTGGGAAATCAAGGGATTTAAGCTATTTATGGAAACAGTCGACAAGGATCGGGCGAAGTTTTATGAAAAAGAAAACATTTTTGAAAAATTTCTGCCCTATGCGATTGTTTTCGGGATAACTAAGGAATGGATAAAAAGAATGGAAGAAATATACGGAAAGGATTTTTACAACACTTATGCCCCGGCTTGGTATGTGGGAAGCATGGCTTCATTTGACGCGAACAGTTTTGTCAGCGCTATGGATAGTTTGTCTTCAGACATTTCTTCCAATACTTCAGCGCCTTCCGGGTCGGGCGGCGGCGGTAGTGCTGGCGGAGGCGGCGGTGGCGGAGGCGGTGGCGGCTGGTAAGCTTTCCAACTTAAAATATTTTCTATTTTCTTTTGTACTATTATCTGGCTTTGAATTTATAAATTTTAAACCAGAAATATGCTTGTCTTTGCAGCTATAATGCCTCATCCGCCAGAAAGTATTCCGGGCATCGGAAAGCCGGGGAGTTTTGGTCTTATAAAAAAAACTCTTGATGCTTTTGAAAAACTTAGAATTGGCCTTGAAAAAGCTGATCCGGAAACAATTGTCATAATTTCTCCCCATGCCTATTCTGAGGAATATACTTTCGTGATAAATTCTGCCAGCGAACTCAGGGGAAACCTGAGAGAAATTGGATCAAACAAAGAGTATAAATATGCCAATGATTCTAAAATTACCGATGAGCTGAATTTTTTGTGCCTGCAAAAAGAGCTGATGGCGAGACTGCATCCAAGCCTTTTAGATTATGGAGCATTGATTCCTCTCTATCATTTGACTAAAAATATCAGGCCTAAGGTTGTGCATCTGGCTTTTTCGATGATGAGTTATGAATTCCACTATCGCTACGGAGAAACTTTGCAAAAAATAATTGAAAATTCCGGCCGCAGAGTGGCAATTATTGCCAGTGGCAACCTTTCGCACAGATTGACTCCGGATTCGCCGGCTGGTTTTTATCCAAAGGCCAAGGAATTTGATAAAAAAGTCATTCGTTATCTGGAAAACAATGAAATATCCGAACTCATGCTTTTGGATAAAAGAAACATAACTAAATCGGCTGAATGCGGATTGCGTCCGATCATGATTCTTTTAGGGGCATTGCATGGCAAAAAATATAAATTCAATCTTTTAAGTTATGAATATCCGACCGGTATTGGCTATCTGACAGCCAGACTATTGTAAAAATTACAAATTTTCAAATGCCAAGCTGTTTTTTTGTTTGGCATTTGTTTTTTTTATGATCTGTTATTTTAGTTGCCGAAAGCTGAAAATATTGGTAAAATAGGAGCAAGGTTATGGAACAAAAAATCGTAATGTATACTGACGGCGGATCCAGAAATAATCCGGGTCCGGCAGCTGTTGGTGTGTATCTGGAAACACTTCGCAAACAATACGGGCATTATATTGGCGAAAAAACCAATAACGAAGCCGAATATGAAGCGGTGATTTTCGGGCTCAAAAAAATCAAACAGCTTATTGGCAATGACAAAGCCAAGGACTATTCCATCGAATGCTATTTGGACAGCGAGTTTGTCACCAAACAACTGAAGCATGAATATAAAGTCAAAGAAGAACGCATTCAAAAGTTGTTTTTGGAAGTCTGGAATTTGATTTTGGATTTTAAATCTGTGTCTTTCAATCACATTTTGCGTGAAAAAAATAAAATTGCCGATGCGCTGGTCAATGAAGCATTGGACAATCAAAACAAGCAAAATACTTTATTATAAATATAAAATAAAAATTTTATGGCGAAAGCAAAGAAATGGACAATCTGGATTTTAATAGTCGCAGCAATAATCGGCGGTGTTTTTTGGTATGTGAAAAGTCGGGAACCAAAAACAACCTATACCACCGCAGATGTTACAAAAGGAACTTTGGCTCAGACAGTTTCCGTAACCGGAAAATTAGTAGCCAAGGAGCAAGCCGATCTGTCTTTCAAGATCAGCGGGCGGATTGAAAAAATGTATGTTGATATCGGCGATAAAGTCGAAAAAGGACAGAAAATTGCCACAATCGACAAAGGCTCTCTGGACGAACAACTCTATCAGGCACAGCAAGACCTGAAGGCGCAACGCAACACCCTTTATTCGATGAAAAGGAATAAGTCCGGCTATAATTGGGCGCAAAAAGACGCTCAAAGAGCGGTGGTTAAAAAAGCCGAAGCGGCTGTTGATATTATTCAGGAACAAATTGCCGAAACCACTCTCTATTCTCCAATCAGCGGAATAGTGATTACAAAAAATGTGGACGAAGGCGAAACGACGGTGGCCAATGCTGTGACCGCCAACACTTCGGTGGTGACAATCGCCAGAGAAGGCGAACTGGAAGTGCAAGCCAATATTCCTGAATCAGATATTGTCAAAATAGCTTTAGGGCAAAAAGCCAATGTAACGCTGGATGCTTTCAGTGCGGAGGATATTTTTTCAGCTGAAATTGTTGAAATTGAACCATCGTCCACAGTCATTCAGGATGTAGTCTATTATAAAATCAAGCTCAAGTTTCCTGCCTATGATGAAAGATTCAAGAATGGCATGAGCGCCAACATTGACGTGCACACGGCGGAAAAAGAAAATGTGCTTATGATTCCTGCTCGCGCAATCAAGGAAGACGGCAAGAAAAAATATGTGGAAGTTCTGAAAGTCGACGGCATTACGACAGAAAAAGTTTATATTGAAACAGATTTGGAAGGTGATGAAGGTATGGTGGAAGTAACATCCGGCCTTAAGGGCGGGGAAAAAGTCGTGACCTTTGTGACGACAAAATAAAAAAACAACTCGCTTTTGCTAACTAAAATATAAAAGTTAGTTTCCGCGAGTTGTTGTGAATTAATGAAGTCATATTAGTTCTATGATTTCTTCATCTTCAGAAATAGGTATCAGATCTCCGTTTGTTCCTATAGCTGTAAGCAAACGAAGTTTTTTTAGTTCCCCCATGGTTATTTTTTCATTTTTTGTTTCTTCAAAATGATTTGCCAGCGTTTGCAAACTTATCACAGTACGTTCCAGTTTAGTAAAAAATGGTGTAATTTCTTTTGCAGAACTTTTTAGTACAAACTTCTTACCAGGATCTAGATTTTTAAACAACATGATTATTTATCCTCCTTTTAGCTCACCTGAGCCATTAATTTTTTTGGAACTATAACCTACCATTATACTCTAAAATAACCAAAATGTCAAGTACTCTAATTGAAGTCAAAAATCTTTGCAAGACATATATAAATGACGAAGTGGAAACTCCGGTTCTTCATGAAATAAATTTTAAGATAGAAAAAGGCGAATTTGTTTCCATCATGGGTCCGTCAGGATCGGGAAAATCAACCCTGATGCAGATTTTGGGCATGCTTGACCGCGCCTCTTGCGGAGAATATCTTTTTGAAGGAAAAAATATCGATAAATATGCTGATGACGAACTGGCGAAACTCCGAAACAAAAAAATCGGATTTGTTTTCCAGTCTTTCAATTTGCTTCCCAAAACTTCAGTATTTGAAAACGCGGAACTCCCGCTTTTGTATGACGAAGACCACTTGGAAATAAACAACAAGGAAAAAGTTGACAAAGCGCTGAAAGCTGTCGGCATGGAGCACAGAGCAACCTATCTTTCCAACCAGCTTTCCGGCGGGGAAAAACAGCGCGTGGCGATTGCCCGGGCGCTGGTCAATGATCCGGAAATTATTTTTGCCGACGAACCGACTGGAAATCTGGATTCAAAATCAGGCTTGGCTGTGATGAAAATTTTGCAAGAGCTGAACAATCACGGACACACAATTATTTTGGTCACGCATGAAACTTATACTGCTAAGCACGCCAAAAGAATTTTGCAAATGAAAGACGGCCACATTGTTTCCGATGAACCGGTTAAAGACAGATTGATCGCTGATGGAGAAGGAGCGCTGTTAAAATAGTATAATGTATCATGTAGTATGTATAAAGTATAAGAAAAATTTCATACACAATACTATATATAAAATACGAGGAAAATTATGCTAAAAAAATCTAAAAAAATAGCCATTTTTGAAGGCAGAAAAATCCGCAGGATTTGGGATGAAGAAAAGGAGAAATGGTATTTTAGCGTGGTTGACGTTATCGCGGCTCTTACAGATAGTGTTAATCCGCGAGATTATTGGTTTAAAATGAAAATTAGAGTAAAAACAGAAGAGAGAGCTGAGTTGTCGACATTTTGTCGACAACTGAAAATGCGATCTGCTGATGGTAAGTTATACTTAACGGATACTGCTGATACGGAGGGGCTATTCCGTATTATTCAATCAATCCCATCTTCTAAAGCCGAACCATTTAAAATATGGTTAGCGCGTGTTGGCTATGAAAGAGTTCAGGAAATTTCTGATCCGGAAAAAGGATTGAATCGCGCGCGTGAAAATTGGCAAAGATTAGGCAGGAGCAAAGAATGGATCCAGCAAAGAATGATGGGGCAAGAAATACGCAACAAGCTGACAGATTATTGGAAGAATAATGAAGTCAAGGAAAAAGATGAGTATGCTATTCTGACCAATATCATCCATCAGGAATGGAGCGACTTGACAGTAAAGGAGCATAAAAATCTAAAAAATTTGAAAACAGAAAATCTGCGCGACCACATGTCTGACGCGGAATTGGTTTTCACGGCTTTGGCGGAACTTTCTACACGGCAGATTGCGGAAACAATGGAAACCAAGGGTTTTGAAGAAAATAAAGTTCCGGCAAAAAAGGGCGGGCGAATTGCTAAAAATGCTAGAAAAGAATTGGAACAAAAAACCGGCAAAAGAATCGTAAATGGTGGAAATTTTAAAATGATTGGAAAATAAAAAATTTACAAAAATACTTTTTTAATAATTAGAAATATATGTCTATAGAAAATCCGAATTTTCTCAAACAAAAATATAACCTGCACAACGCGCCGGAAGTAAAAAAATCTGCTGAGCGCGCAGAAACAAAAACCGGAAAAAAAATTCTGCAAAATCCGGATGCTCAAATTCAGAATTATCTTGACCGTCTGGAAAAGCTAATTCTGGATCCGGATAAAACCCAAAAAAGAAAAATACTGAATGGCGAGCAGCGCCCCCGCGCTCTTTTGATGCTCCGTGAAATGGTCATGAACAAATACGTTCGCCAGAACAAGGAAAAAATGGCCGAAGGCGCGGCCAGAGTAGAAGAGCGCGCCGCCAGAGAAATGGGCATGGAAATAGAATATAACAATGAGGCTTTAGAACAAAGAGGCGACATTGCAGTCACGGATCTGGAAAAATCTTTGGATCAATGGATTTCCTATCTTTCTGATATGAATGAACCGTATCCTACTTGGTTCCGCTATTATGTTTTTCGTAATATTCTTGATCTGGGGGACTATGACAAAGACAAGGGTGAATTTACCAAGCGTTCACAGGGAAGCACCCGTCTTTTTCCAGACATTGACCGTGGAGCTTTAGCTTATGTAGAGCAGATGGTTGAAGCTTCCAAGAATCCTAAAATATTGGAACAAATCCAGAAAGCGCAGCAAGCCGCAGCCAACAACAATATTCCAGCGGATCAGCTTATTACCAAAGAAAAAGCCAATAATTTTGCCAAGCTATCTTTTGCCAAACAATATGCCGAAGCGATCAAGCAAGCCGGGGAAATCACTCCCGAAATGAAAAAAGAAACCAGGGGCAAATGGATAAAATATCAGCAAGGAACTGACCCAACCGCCCTTTGGGCATCACTGCAAAACAAAGGCACAGCTTGGTGCACTAAAGGCTTTGCCACGGCTGATACCCAGCTTAAAGGCGGAGATTTTTTTGTCTATTACACATTAGATAGCCAAGGCAAGCCGACTATTCCGAGAATTGCTATCAGAATGGACGGCAGAAACAATCAGCAATCAATCGGCGAAATCAGAGGCGTGGCTGACAACGACCAAAATCTGGAAGGCAATATGGCAGAAATTGCGGAAGAAAAAGCCAAAAAACTTAATGGTTACGAAAGCTATCAGAAAAAATACGCTGATATGAAACTTCTGACTAAAATAGACAAAAAGATAAAAAAGCAAGAATCTTTAACTAAAGATGAACTTGTTTTTCTCTATGAAATAGACAATCAAATTGACAGCTTTGGCTATCAAAGAGACCTACGCATTGCAGAAATCCGCAAAGCCCGAAATGTCAAAGAAGACGCACAGATTGTTTTGGAATGCACACCCGAAGAAATTGCGCAAAGCGTTAATGAAATAGATGAAAATACCAAAGCCTATATCGGGGAATTAGATTCAAATATTTTTCAGTTAATTCAGAAATATAATATTGAACACATTTATACCAAATTTCCCGAAGGAAAAATTCAAACTTGGGAAATGGAGCTAGGCGGCAGAACAAAAGAAGAAATCCTGAAGGAACTTGAAAAAAGAGAAAAAGCACAAGGTGACGAAAAAATATATATTTATAATTATGCTAAAGACATGCTGAAAAGACCGGAATTTTTCGCTTCAGAAAAAAATGAGCAGGGAAAATTTATTAAAGTCAAGGTAGGCGATCTGGGTTTTTCTAGCGGAGCAACCACTCAAGAAATTTATAATAAAGCCGAGGAGCTCGGATTGGAACTTTGTCCGCCGGAAACTGGACCGACAATAAGACTGGATTATGAAAAAATATTCGGAAAAGAACAGCCCAAAGGAGAATATTTGAGAATTGCAATGAAGCAGATTCTCGGCTCTGGCGGCGACCCGCGCGTGTTCTATGTGCTTCGGTATGATGACGACGAGTCTTGGTTGGACAGCACTTGGGCGGAGCCTGACTACGAGTGGAATGCTGACGATGACTTTGTCTTCCGTTTTCGCAAATTTGAAATTTAGATTTTTTGTATCTTGGATTTTTTTGAATTTTTGAGGTTTTGAAACTTTGATTTTTAATTTTTTTATTTTTTTATGAAATTAAGTAGTCCGATTAAAATTTCATACAAAAACCTGATGGCGGCGAAATTCCGCTCGTTTTTAACCATCCTTGGAATCATCATCGGCATTGCTTCAGTGATTATTGTCATGGCGATCGGCGCCAGCGCGCAGCAGCTTATTGTCGACCAAGTCAACGGAATGGGAACAAATCTGGTTGGAATTTTGCCGGGAGCTTCAGATGAAAAAGGCCCGCCGGCATCCGTGATGGGGATTGTGACGACAACGCTCAAAACTTCAGATTTGGATGCGATAATGATCAAAAAAAATGTGCCGAATGCCATTGCAGCTTCGGGATATGTCAGCGGAGTGGCTACGGCTGAATATAAGAGTAATTCTTCCCAGAGCAATTTTCAGGGAGTTTCGGCCGGCTTTATCGATGTTGAAAGCAATAAATTGCAAAGCGGAAGATTTTTTACCAACGAAGAAGATGCGGGCCTTTCCCGAGTGGCGGTTATCGGTTCTAAAAAAGCAGCAGATCTTTTTGGCAGCGAGGATCCGATTGGAAAAGTTTTTTCCCTGAAGGACACTAATTTTGTCGTGATTGGAATTTTTGAAAAAAAAGGATCTTCGGGATTTTCCAATGTTGATGAAATGATCTATGTTCCTCTTCAGACCGCCCAGAAAATAATGCTGGGAATAAATTATCTTAATTTTGCCCGCGTAAAAATAGATTCTTTTGAAAATATGGATCGGGCGGCCGCTGACATAAAATATACGATCAGGATGAAGCATAACATTAAAAATTCATCAGATGATGATTTTTCTGTCCGAAATACGGCGCAAGCCTTGGAGATGATAAATAAAATCACTAATGTTTTGAAATATTTTCTGGCCGGCATTGCCGGAATCTCTCTTCTGGTTGGTGGCATTGGAATTATGAATATTATGCTTATTTCAGTTAACCAGAGAATCCGCGAAGTAGGCCTGCGAAAAGCGGTCGGCGCCAGGACTAGACATATCATAGTTCAATTTTTGGCCGAATCTGTTTTTATTACACTAGTCGGAGGAATAATAGGCATAATAGTCGGAATTCTAGTTTCGTTTTTAGCTTCAGTTATAATCAATTATTTGGGATATTCTTGGCAATTTTTAGTATCATTAAGTTCAATCCTTGTCGGGACATCCATTTCGGTTTTGATTGGAATTATTTTCGGTATTTATCCTGCCCGCAAAGCTTCGCAAATTAGCCCGATGGAGGCATTAAGATATGAATAGTGTATATAGTATCTTGCATCTTGTATATCGTATAAATACGAAATACTAAATACGAAATACCAAATACCAAATACAAAAATGAGGCTATTATTTCTCTCAATTAAATTAGCTGTCAGGAATTTACGGAACAACAAGGGCCGGACTGTTTTAACATTGGTCGGGGTTGTGATTGGAATTATGTCGGTTATCGTGGTTAACTCAAGCGGGGAAGGAGTAAAAAAATACATAATGGGGCAGTTTGACAGCTATGGTAATGATTTAATCCAGATTGAGACGAAGGTTCCGGCAACATCTCATACGTCATCTGAAAACGCAATGGGCCAGGCGCAGGGAATCCAAATCACAACACTGAAAGTCGCAGATGGAGAGGAAATTGCAAAACTTCCAAATGTCTCCGGCTATGCGGCCGGGACAATGGGGCAGGAAATCGTTTCCTATAAAGGCGAAAATAAGAGAGCTATGCTTTTTGGCAACGGCGCGGATTATCCCTTGATTGATACCGGCATAAAAGTTTCAGAAGGAACATTTTATACTGAAAGCGATGACAATAGCTTGGCGCAAGTTGTTGTGATAGGCCAGGACATAAAAGACACTCTTTTTAAAAATGAAAATCCCGTTGGCAAAAATATAAAAATAAAGGGCATGAATTTTAAGGTTATTGGTCTTTTAGACAAAAGAGGGACGGTTTCATTTTTCAATTATGACGAACTCATTTATTTGCCGGTTAAGACTTTAGAGAAAAAAATTCTCGGAATTGATTATGTCAGATATATTTCAGTGAAAGTCAAAGATGTCAATAAAATTGATGTGACTGCGGCTGATATTACCGATCTCTTGAAAAAGCTGCACAGGACTCCAAAAGCGGAGCAGGAGGATTTTTCGGTTATGACAATGCAGGAAGCGCAGAAAATTATTGATGATGTTTTCAATGTTATTACAATTTTACTTCTAGCTCTGACTTCAATTTCGTTGGTTGTCGGCGGTGTGGGAATCATGAATATTATGTATGTAGCCGTGGTTGAAAGGACTTTTGAAATTGGACTTCGCAAAGCAGTTGGCGCCAAGGAAAAAGATATCAAAAATCAGTTTCTTTTTGAAGCCGTTATTCTGACATCTCTCGGCGGCATTGTTGGTATTGTCTTGGGATTTATTTCGAACCTCATATTCTCATATGTTCTGAGCCTATTTGGCTTTGCACTCGAACTTTCATTGACGCTGAATTCCGTTCTGCTGGGAGTCGGATTTTCCATGGCCACAGGCATAATATTCGGCTATTATCCGGCCTGGAAAGCATCTAAACTTTCTCCCATGGAGGCTTTACGTAAGGAATAATCAGCAAAAATTATGCAATAATTCGAAAAACCCCGCAAGTTGTGGGTTTTTTGCTAATGTGCTAGTTTAAAAATACAATTTAACCCTTAAAATAAGCCTATGCCCGCAGTTGTCGTGTTGGCGGACAGGGAAAATTCTAAAAAGCGATGTTGGAAATAAAAAAATTTTTTAGCCTGGATGACAAACTGAAAAAGTTTTTTAGCATGAGCGACAAGCTAAAAGAATATGTGGATGAGAAAATAAAAAAAGCAAACAAAATATTAAAAAATGCATTGGAGAATTTGAAACAAAATAAATTGTTCAAATCCGTTTTTTCCGGAGCGGATGCAGAAACAAAAAACGAAGAACCGGAAAAAAATATTGCAGAACCGATTTTGGAACCGGTAGAAAGTCCGGAAGATATTGAAAAAAAGAAAAAACGCGAAGTTGTCTTTGAATTGGCGCTGTTCTTGATTCTGGGAATTTTACTAGGCATTACCATAAAAACCGAGGCCGTGAAGAGAATAACCATAGGTTTTAATGATTATAAAATAGTTGATGGACAAAACGGATATAACCTTGAAGAAATAGAAAAAGTTTTGGAACAAAAAGCAACAACCGCGCAAGATATGCAACAATCAGTTGGAGCTCAAACTCAACAATAATAAATTAATAAAATTAATCTTATGACAAAAGAAAAAAAGACCGAAGAAATTCTAATTGAAGAGGAGAGAGCCAGAATAGAATCTCTGATTACAGAGAAACAGCCTGACGCGGAAGCGGAAAATTCTCCTGAAAATATTGAAAAAGAAAAAGACAAAAAAATTAAAAACCTGATTTCCGCCGTAATTCTCTTGGCAGGCTTGTTTGTGGGAAGCTTGTTTGTTGATGTCATCCAATTAGTCAAAGGCGGCGGATTTTCCCAGCGCGCTTTGGACAAGACGGATGTTTTTGCATCAAACGGCAAGACCTGGGTGGCTTTTTCAGATCCAATCGTAACTGTAGAAGTTATCAATGATGAGTCTTGCGGAGAAGCTTGTTCTCCTGATGAAGTTCTTTTGGGACTTAAACAGGCAATTCCAACGATGTTGACAAAGAAAGTTGACGCAACTTCAGAGCAAGGCAAAAAACTGGTGGCTCAATTCTCAGTTAAAACTATTCCAACCTTTGTTTTCTCAAAAGAATTTGAAAAATCGCCTATTTTTGCCAATGCGCAGCCTTTTCTAGACAAACAGGGCGACAAGTATGCAATCAAAAGCGCGGAAGCCGGATTTCCAATCGGAAAATATATTGCAATCCCAAGTATAAACGACAACGACATAAAAATCGGTTCTAGCGAAGCTAAAATAAAAGTTGTGGAATTTTCTGATTTTTCCAACCCAACTGACGCGCAAACCTACAAAAATGTCATTGCTCCTATGCTCAAGGATTATGTGGATAATGTGCAGGTAATTTTCAAAAACTATTTTGCTTCAACTTCTACGCAGGCCCTAAGCGCCGCCTTGGCGAGCGAATGTGCCAATGAACAAGGAAAATTCGTGCCTTTCGCCGAGAAACTATACAGCGCGCAAACAACTTGGTCAAAAGTCAAAGACCCAAGCAATATTTTTAATGGCTATGCTTCTTCGCTTGGTTTAAATTATGCGGACTTCAGCAAGTGCCTTAAGGACAAGAAATATCAGGACAAAGTCAATCAATCGCTGAAAGAAGGGCAGGATTTCGGCATCAGCGAAACAGTCGCCTTGTTTATTGGAAATGACTTTCAAAGCGGGGCAATCAAATATGACGATATCAAAAAAATTATTAATGAACAACTGGCGAAATAGCTTATAGCTCTATCGGGTGTCATAATACAAAAACAGGGATAAAACCCTGTTTTTGTATTTTTTGCAGCTGTTGACAAATAAGACAGGCATTGCTAATATAGTTAGGTTATCTAACAATTATATTTATTAACCATATGACAATAAGCGATTCTTTCGATGAAAAAGTTACATCGCTCATGTTCTTGATTGCGCGTAATTTAAAGAAAAAGTATCAAGAAGACGGAGAAATCGACGATGCTAGACATCTTTCTTTTGTTCAACTTGAAGCTTTAAAATTTATTGGTGAGCAAAAAAATCCCCTAATGAAAGATGTTGCCAATCATCTTTCGATTGCGGCTCCTTCTCTGACACTGATAGTTGATGAATTGGAGAAAAAAAAGTTAATAAAAAGAGGTCTGTCGGAAAATGACCGCAGAGCAATTCTGATTTTTATAACCAAAACAGGAAAGGATATGTTAAACAAAGTTTTGAAGATAAAAAGGGAACATATGCAGTATGTCATTAATAAACTGACAAAATGCGAGCAGAAAACATTGATCAAGATATTGGAAAAACTATCTTCTTCTGCGCAATAACTAAAAAATTCAATAATTTAAATCTTATCATTATGAATAAAGCCAAAAAAATCAATTTAACATTATTAATTATTTCAGTGGCAATCATTTTTGCGGCAGCTTTTTGGTTTTCCAGAAAAGAATCTGCTTCAGCGGAAGATAAAACTGTTAAACCGCTCAGCGTGACGGTTCAAAGCGTTGCTGACAGCGCATCTTTGGTGCAAAAAATCCAATACCCAGCTGTCACTGCCGGTGATCAGGAAGTTAATTTGACTGCGCAAACTTCAGGAACAATTACGAAATTGAATTTTGATTTGGGCAGCAAAGTATATCAGAACATGCAACTTGCCAAAATTGACAGCATCGGAAATTTCGGGGGTTTCGGAGAAAATAATTTGCAAAACAGTTCTATTCAAGCGTTGGAAATGGGTGTGAAATCAGCTGAAGAAAGCTATAAGATAGCCAAAGATAAATATAAAGAGGATGATTCTTACGCAAATAAAAAGGGCAAAAGTATAGCAAAAATTAGTTTAGAAATGGCTGAGGCCAATCTTGCGGGAGCTCTGGACACGCGTCTGGCTGTTTCTCCTATTTCAGGAACAATTATTGAACGCTTTGTATCTCAGGGTGATTCGGTGGCTGTCGGACAAAAATTAGCCACCATTTCAAAAACCGGACTTACCAAAGTGAAATTTTTTGTTGACAAGGAAGAACTCTCGAATTTAAAAGCAGGTATGCCGATTGTGATAAATGAAGATGGAAATGAAATTTCTGGAACCATCAGCCGTATTTCTCCGCAAGCTGATCCGACAACCAGAAGATTTTTGGTAGAAGCTAAACCGACAGGAAAAACCCCGCTTGTATTAGGCAGCGTGATTAACGTGTCTATTGAAATAACAAAAAATCCGATATCGGGCGGAAATATAATTCTTCCACTTTCGGCAATCAGCATCGGACAGAATGAGAGCTATATTTTTATTGCCGAAAACAATAAATCTAAAAAAATAAATATCGAAATCACGAAAGTCATCGGGGAATATGCGGAAATAAAAGTAACGCTTCCATCTGATGCGCAAATAATAATAGACGGAAGCAAACTGGTTAAAAATGAAGATGCAATAACAATCGATAATAAATAATCAGCAATTCTTTTTAATAAACCGCACCGCTAAAAACAAACTTTATGCAATTTTTCAAATCTAAAACTGAAGATCCGAATAAATCGGAAGTAAAATCCGGCGATTTGACGTATTTGGAAAAGCTCAAATTCGATCCGGAACTCAAAAAATCCTGGTTTTATTTTTTCATTAAAAATTTCCGTGTTGTTATCTTGCTGATTTTGCTTCTGGCGGGGTGGGGGATTTTTTCCTTCATTCAACTTCCCTTGGAATCATCACCTGAAGTAAAAATTCCGGTTGCACTTATCACAACGTCCTATCCCGGGGCATCGCCTGCGGACGTAGAAGAATTGGTGACAAAAAAAGTGGAAACCAATATTTCCGGAATTTCAGGCGTAGACAAGATAACCTCATATTCTTCGAATTCATTTTCTTCAGCAATAGTCCAATTCTATGCCGATCAAGATGTTGATGATTCAATCAGGCGTTTGCGCGATAAATTGGCGGACATAAAAAATGACCTGCCTGAAGATGCCAATGATCCCGTACTGACTGAAATTTCATTGGATGATTCTCCGATTGCCAATTTTTCACTTACCGGACCGTATGACAGTTTTACCATGCGCGGTTTTGCTGAAGATATCCAGGACGAGTTGGAAAAAATTCCCGGTGTGCGCGAAGTCAGTGTTTCCGGTGGAGACCAAAAAGAATTTTTGGTTTCCTATGATCCGCAGAAGCTGACATTCTATGGCACGACAGTGACTGCGGCCAATCAAAAAATTGCTGCAACCAATAGCACTATTCCGGCTGGAAATTTTGAAGGCACTAAATTCAATTATCCCGTGCGCGCCGATGCGAAGTTTTTTGATATTGAGTCATTAAGAAATATTCCGATCCTCCACACCGGCAATGGAGGCATGGTGTACCTTAAAGATATTGCGGAAGTAAAAGAAACTGCCATTGAAAAAACCGTTATTTCCAGACTTTCCGCGGAAGGATCTGCGCCACAAGACGCAATCACGATTCAAATTGTAAAAAGAACCGGCAGTTCCATTTTGGATATAGTCGACGAGTCCAAAAAAGTGACCGAAGATATGCTGAAAACTTTCCCGTCGGGCATAATCTATTCCGTAACCTTGAATCAGGCTGACCAGATAAATCAGGATTTTAATCAGCTTATTCACGATTTCATCCTGACATTGATGCTTGTTATAGGAGTTTTGATTCTTATTGTCGGACTTAAAGAAGCTTTCATAGCCGGCCTAGCGATTCCTTTGGTATTTTTCATTACTTTCGGAGTGATGCAGATAACCGGCATATCTCTTAATTTTCTCTCTATTTTTTCTCTGCTTCTTTCTTTAGGACTTCTGGTTGACGATGCCATCGTGGTTGTTTCAGCTACCAAGCAATATATGAAAACGGGAAAGTACACGCCGGAAGAAGCTGTGCTCTTGGTTCTTAAAGATTTCAAAGTAGTGCTTCTAACCACCACGCTGGCGACCGTCTGGGCTTTTCTGCCGCTTCTTCTGGCAAGCGGAATTATTGGAGAATTCATCAAATCGATACCGATCACCGTTTCAGTCACACTTATCGCTTCTCTTTTGGTGGCCTTGGTAATAAATATTCCGTTGGCGTCAGTTTTGGAACGTTTAAGACTGACTAAGAAATTTTTTGTCTCAGTCATTGTTGCGCTTGTGGCGGTCGGAGTTTTCAGCATAACGCGGCATGCCGTTTGGGGTTATATTTTTTCTGCCATTTTTTTCGCAGTCATAGTGTTGATGCTTCTTTGGTATTTTAGAAACGGAAAAAATGTTTTGGAAAAAAACAAGCAGCTTGCTGATGAAGAACAAGAAGATGAAGAATTGATAAAATACAAGCTTAGAACACAAGGCGATCGGGAATCTGCCACGCTGAAAAGCAGGATTATGCACGGAGTAATACATTTCGATCGCATCCTTCCGGTTTATGAAAAATATTTAAGAATGATTCTGGCTACAAAAAAAAGACGCCTGACTGTTATTTTTGGAATACTCGCTATTTTTATATTAGCCTGCCTGCTTCCTGCAACAGGGATCTTAAAATCTGAATTTTTTCCGACTTCCAATATGGACAGCATTTCAATCGGCATTCGCGGACCTTCCGGCCTAACACTTTCCGAAATGGATCCTATAACAAAAAAAGTCGAAGAAAAACTTCTCAAATATCCGGAAATTGTAAACTTTTCAACGCTGGTCGGAAATCCGGGAACCATAGCATCCTTTACTTCAGGCACGAGTTCCAACACCGCTTCAATTTCGATCAAATTGACTCCGACTACTGATAAATCCAGAATTACATCCTATGATCTGGCCGACAAGATTCGTGATGATGTTGCGGATATACAAGGGGCGACAATTACAATATCCACTCCGAAAGGCGGACCCACTTCAGGCAGTGCTTTTCAGGCACAAGTTGCAGGTGATGATCTGCAAATGTTGGATAAAATTGCCAATGATCTTAAACCGATTCTCGATTCAATCCCGGGAGTTATAAACAGTGACATCTCACTTAAAGATGCACCGGCTGAATATACTTTCAAACTTGATCCTGTAAAAATGGAATTTTATGATTTGACTGCGGCATCTGTCGGCAGCGCTCTGCGCATGGCAATTTCGGGAACAGAAGTGACGACCATAATTTTAAACAACAAGGATATTGATGTTGTCGCTGATTTTAAGGCAGACAAAATTCCAACACTTGAATCAATCCAGAATCTTCAAATTCTGAACAATGCGGGAAAACCGGTATATATCAAAGATGTTGCTAAAATTGAACTTCTGCCTTCAGTCGTATCCATCAGCAGAATTAACCAAAAAAGAACCGTACTTTTGACCTCAGACGTGAGTGGAAAAACAAATGCGACTGAATTCCTCGCTGAGTTTCAAAAAAAGCTGGCGGAAAAATACACTCTTCCTGATGGATATGAAATCACTTACGGAGGAGAAAACGAACAAAGTACGGAATCAGTCAAATCAATCATGCTCGCGATGATAATTGCATTTATTCTTATCTTTTCAACTATGGTTGTGCAATTCAATTCATTTAGAAAAGCCGCGATTGTTCTAGTGACTTTGCCACTGGCGCTTATCGGTGTTTTCATAGGGATGACTGTTTTTGGAATTTCACTCAGTTTCCCGGGGCTTGTTGGAATTCTGGCACTTTTCGGAATCGTGGTAAAAAACGCCATTATTTTGATTGATAAGATAAATCTGAACATAAAAATAGGCATTCCTTTTCAGGAATCTGTCATTGATGCCGGCAAGTCCAGGCTGGAAGCGATTTTTATAACTTCCATTTGTACGATTATGGGTCTTATTCCCATCACGCTTTCCAGCGAGCTTTGGCGCGCTCTCGGTAGCGTAGTCATCTTTGGGCTTTTGCTTTCTTCTTTTCTGACGCTTTTTGTTGTGCCGGTTCTTTTCACTACTTTCGTGAAAGAAAGGGATAAGAGAGAATAAAAATCAAGAAATAAAAGATAAAAAAGCAATAATCGCTTATCTTTTTAGGAAAATTAATAAAAAACAAGGTCTATGAATCTTGTTTTTTATTTTTAACATGTATTTATTTCTCCAAATATGATATACTAAATAATATGAAATTCAACAAAGAAACTTTTGAAATTATTTTTTTTGCGCGTGGCGGGCAGGGTGCCAAGACGGCTTCTGAGCTGATTGCGCACGCGGCAGTTTTGGAAGGGAAATATGTCAAAGCTTTCCCCTTTTTCGGGCCGGAAAGATCAGGGGCGCCGACTAAAATGTTTTTGAGAGTTTCTGAAGAACCGATCCGCACGCAGGAGCCGATTATTGATCCGGATGCGGTGGTGGTGCTGGATGAAACAGTCATAGACTGTCAGGATGTTGTCAAAAATTTGGATCGCCATGAATCGCTGATCGTAAATTCGAAAAGAACTCCCGAAGAAATCCGTAAAAAAATCCCGCATTTTGAGGGAAGGATTCACACGATTGATGCCAGTGACATAGCCCTTAGAATTGCCGGCAATCCAAATCCAAATATGGTTCTGATGGGACAATTGATAAAAGTGACCGAAATTATTAAATTGGAAAATGCCATGCGTATTTTCAGGGAAGTTTTTACGCCGAAAATCGGAAAAGAACTGACGGAAAAAACTGTGCAAGCTATGAAGGTAGGATATGATGAACTGTAAAAAACAGATTTAACACGGAAGAAAACAGAATAAACACAGATACACAGAATTTTTCTGTGTCATTCCGTAAGTTTCTGTGTTATTCTGTGATAGCAATATGGAAAAAGGAGCGACAATCAAACATGATCCGAAAAATTCTCCAAAGACGGGGGATTGGAAATTTATGAAACCGGAAGTTGATGCTTCCAAGTGTATTGGTTGTGGCACATGCGTGGCTCATTGTCCGGAAGCGGTCATTGAACTCATAGAACGTCAAAACGTCAAAACGTCAAAACGTCAAAAATTGGCCGAAATTGATCAGGAATATTGCAAAGGTTGTGGAGTCTGCGCCCAAGTATGTCCCTTGCGGGCCATCACTATGAAGAAATAGATTTCTTCATAGTGAGTATTTAGTATGTGGTATATAGTATTTTGTATGGAATATAAAAAAACAAAGATAAAGTCATTTACTGATTTAGAAGCATGGAAAGAAGGACATCGGTTAGTGCTTGCTGTTTATAAAGAAACACAAAAATTTCCCAAAGAAGAATCCTTTGGTTTAACAAGTCAAATGAGAAGAGCTGCTGTTTCAATTACATCAAATATTGCAGAAGGATTTAGCAGAAACACATCAAAAGATAAATATCAGTTTTATTCAATGGCTCATGGTTCTTTAACCGAACTACAAAATCAATTAATTATAGTTCGAGATATAGAATATTTAGAGAAGGAAAATTTTAATAAAATAGCACAGCAAACAATTACTGTTGCAAAACTTCTCTGCGGCTTAAAAAGAATTAAAAATCAATGAAAAAAAATACCAAATACCAAATACCAAATACCAAATACTTATCGCGCGTGCGCGCGATGAACGGTGGTTATGCTATGGCGGAAGCGTTGCGGCAGATTCAGGCTGATGTGATGGCAGTCTATCCGATCACGCCGCAAACGACAATCATTGAAACTTATGCCCGCATGAAAGCCGATGGCAAAGTGGCAACGGAAATTGTCCAGGTTGAATCGGAACATAGTGCTATGAGTGCCACGATTGGCGCAGCCGCCGCGGGCGTCCGAGCTGTGACAGCCACCAGCTCTCAAGGGCTTCTCTATATGGCCGAACTTTTGCCGGTAGCTAGCGGACTTCGATTGCCGGTTGTGATGTGCGTAAGCTCCAGAGCACTCAGCGCCCCGATTAATATTCATGGTGAACACGGTGATGTGATGGCGGTGCGGGATTTGGGCTGGATTCAGATTTTTGCCGAGAATGTGCAGGAAGCCTACGACAATGTCATTATGGCGACAAAATTGGCGGAAACTGTTGATTTGCCGGTCATGCCGATTATGGACGGATTTCACACTTCACACACAACGGAAAGGATTGAAATTTGCGATGATAAAGATATTAAAAATTTTGTGGGAAAAAAGAAAGCCGAGCAGTCTCTCCTAGATTTTAAAAATCCTGTCACCTTCGGTCCAGTGGCTCTTCAAAATTCATATTTTGAATTCAAAATCGATCAGGAGGAAGCGATGCAAAAAGCCAAAAACGAATACAAAAAAATCTGCGCGGAATATAAAAAAATATCCGGCAGGAAACACGGATTTTTTGAAGAGTATAAACTGGATGATGCGGATTCAGCTATTGTGATTATGGGGGCAACTTCGGAAACAGCTAAGGTCGTTGTGGATAATCTCCGAGCTAAAGGCGAAAAAGTCGGACTTTTGAAAATAAATTTATATCGTCCGTTTCCATATAAAGAAGTCGGCAGGGAACTTGCGCATATCAAGAAAATTGCAGTTTTGGACAGAGCGATTTCTTTCGGAGCCTATCCGCCGCTCTATCAAGACATAACCGTCAGTATGCAGCATGCAGGCAGCCACAAATATGAGATTGCCAGCTATATCTATGGACTGGGTGGTCGCGACACTTTGCAAAAAGATATTGAAAAAGTTTTCAAAGACCTGGAAGATGGGGAAATTTCCAATAAGATTAAATATCTCAAATAAAAATGGACGATCAATCTCAAAAAGAAGCAATACAAAAAATTGAAGAAATACATCAAAAATGCAAAGAAGATCTATTAAAATTGCAGGAAGAACAGAATGCCGTAATTGGTGAATTTATTGCCGAATGCGAAAAAAATAAGATGGAGGAGTTAAGAAATAAGCTCGAATAATATGCCAATAGGAGAAAAATTTCCAGATAATATTGAAAATACAGCAAATATCGAAACGCTTCCCTCTGAAAAAGAAAGCCGGAAAATTGAGAGTCTTCCTGATGTGCCAGAGTTTGCTGAAGAAAAAATTTCCGATCTTGATGATGGAAAAAATGAAATTGAAAATTCTGGTAAGACAGAAGCTGAACGAATACAAGAAATGTATCAACCAAATGCAAGTCTTTCTGAAAAATACAGAAAATTGATCGGCGAATTTGCAGCACGAAGCAGAGAAATTGCAGATAGGGCAAAAACAGGAATTAAAGAAGCGGCCAAGGGAGTTGTTATTGGCGGCATGTTGGCAGCAACAGCTGGGATTGCAGAAGGAAATGTATTAGAAAAACCATCCGGAAAAAAGCAAGAAGGAGTTAAAATTGAAGAAATAAATACAAATATTGCGGTTGAAAAAAGTAAAGTAAAAATAGAAGAAGTTGAGAAAAGAGAAAATCATGCATCAGAAATAGCAGAAAAAATAAGGCAGGAATTGATAGAACATTATAGCAGTAAAGAGTACCTGGATAGATTAATAGTTGAATTTGGAGGAAAAGAAGAAAGAGCCAAAGAGGTGCAGTTAGAAAGAGTGGAAAATTTAAAAACAGTTGAAATAGATACATCTCTTAGTTATGCAGAATTTGCAGATAAAATAAAATCTGAAAAGACAAATGCAGATGGAATAAAAGACATTTTCTTAATAACGGGCGTATATAATGAAAAAGTAAGAGTGCCTTATGATATTGATAAAAAAATCAAGGAAGCAAAAATCTTAATTAACCAGCTGAAAACGATCAAGGGTGTTAAAATAACTGATGAAATTAAAAAAATAGCGGAAAATGAACTCGATATGTCTTTGGAAAGTATATTAAGACATGAAATTACGCATGCTGTTACTGGAGAATACGGGGAAATGTCAAATAGTTCAATTGAAATTTTAAAAAGATCATATATGCGGTCAGGAAATAAGGCAGATAAATATTTTGGGAATCCCTTGGAATTATTAGAAAGAAAAAAGGCCATGGATAGGGAAATGGAAAAATTAGGCATAAAAAAATATAGTGAAGAGTTTATTCCAGAAAAACACTATCATGAAGTAATGGATGCATATAGACAAGGTTTATTCTCGAAAGATGCAAAGGAGTTTATATCAATCATTGAACAAGATCCAAATGTTTACAAAAAAATTTTTGATGAAATAGCGGATAATAAAAACATAGATTCAGAATCAATAAAACCAGCTTAAAAATATAATGAATTATGAATAAAGATCTCACTAAAAAATTAGCTCCTGGTCATGCGACTTGCGCAGGCTGCGGAATACCGGCGATTGTGCGAACAGTGCTTGACGCGACTGACGAACCAATCATTGTTTCCAATGCGACGGGTTGCTTGGAAGTGACGACTACGATTTATCCCAACACATCTTGGAAGGTGCCATATATCCATAGCGCTTTTGGCAATGCGGCAGCAACAGCGTCGGGAATTGATGCAGCGCAAAAGGCTTTAATGAAAAAGTCCGCCAAAGGCGGATCCGCCTCAGGCGGAAAAGCAAAAATAATTGCCTTTGGTGGTGACGGGGGAACCTATGACATTGGTCTCCAAGCTCTTTCTGGCGCGCTGGAACGCGGCCATGATTTTCTCTATGTGTGTTATGACAATGAAGGCTATATGAACACCGGTTGCCAAAGATCGGGAGCCACACCCTATGGTGCCAATACGGAAACGCAGCCGGCTGGCACGCAGTCTTTTGGCAAAGACAAGCAAAGAAAAGATTTGATGGAAATCGTCAAAGCGCATGGAATCAAATATTTAGCGCAAGCCAACGCGGCCTATCTGGCTGATCTTAAAAAGAAAGCCAAAAAAGCTTTGGAAACTCCGGGACCATCATTTCTTCTGGTGCTTCAGCCTTGCACCAGTCTCTGGCGTTTTCCAACTTCGGATTATGTTAAAGTCGGAAAGTTAGCGACGGAAACCAATTTTTGGCCGCTCTATGAAGTGGAAGACGGGAATTACGTAATTAATTACGTACCTAAAGAAAAAAAACCGATTGAAGAATTTCTGAAAATTCAAGGACGTTTCAAACATCTTTTTAGCGATAAAAATAAAGAAGTTATTAAACAAATACAGCAGGATGTGGATGGGAACTTTGAGAAGCTTCAGAAAAAAGTATCTAGTATCTAGTATCTAGTATCTAGTATTTAGTATTAATGCAAAAATACCAAATACTTTATACAAAATACATAATACTATTTATAATGCTTGCAAAAAAGGCTCAAATAAGCTAAGATAAGGCCTATGCCGATGTAGCTCAGCTGGTAGAGCAATGCACTCGTAACGCATAGGTCGCCGGTTCAATCCCGGCCATCGGCTCATGCAAAAAAGGTCATCAGCTTGCCCCGTAGCGAAACGAAGTTTCTGCTTCCGGGGTTCAATCCTGATAGGTGGCTCAAAATAAGTAAGTATTCTGTATATGGTATATCGTATTTTGTATAAATACGAAATACTAGATACGAGATACAAAATACTAAATGGAAGTTTGGCTCTATACAATTATAAGCGTTTTGATTGTCAGTCTTATCTCTTTGATAGGCATTTTTATTTTTTCCTGGAAGCATGAAAATGTGCACAAAGCGCTCATTTTTTTGGTCAGTTTTGCCGCCGGCACGCTTTTGGGCGACGCGTTCATTCATCTTATTCCCGAAGCCATGGAAAATGGCAAGATTAGCGTGCCCATTTTTATTTTGCTGGGTTTTATGATATTTTTTGCGCTGGAAAAAATAATTCATTGGCGGCATTGTCATGAAATAGAATGTGAAGAACACAATAAAACATTTTCGTATATTATAATGTTTGGAGATGCAATCCATAATCTGATTGACGGAATCATTATTGCGGCCAGCTATTTAGTTAGCATCCCAGTGGGCATCGCTACGACTTTGGCGGTGGTTATGCATGAAATTCCTCAGGAAATTGGCGATTTTGGATCACTAATATATGCAGGCTTTACTAAAAAGAAAGCATTGGCGTATAATTTCATATCAGCCTCGACCGCATTTTTTGGTGCAATAGGCGCGTTGACAATAAGCGCGAATGTCAAAGGTTTTGCCGATGCCTTGGTGCCGATTGCGGCCGGAGGGTTCATCTATATTGCCAGTGCGGATATGATTCCGGAATTGCACAAGCATGGAAAGGAAAAAATAGGACATTCAGTTTGGCAGCTTATTTTTATGGGGCTGGGAATCGCTGTAATGGCAGCTCTCTTATTTTTAGAATAAATTTATGGCTTTAAAAGAAACGCAAGACAAACTTAGTTTAATAAAATCTAAACTCCCGCAATTGCGGGACTGTCTTTGAGGTTGCAGAAAAAAAACAGAAAATCACAGAATTAACACAAAAAACTGTAGAAAAAGATTTTTGGAATGATCCGCAGAAAGCTGCGCAAATATCCAAAGAAATAGAAATTCTGAAAAGTGAAGTTGAAGGTTTTGAAAATATTGAAAAAAAGACCCAAGAAATTGAAGAACTGCTGACTTTGTTTGAATCGGCAACTGAAAAAGAACAGGCAGAAATTGGAAAACAAGTTGAGGAATTGCAAAAAGAATTTGAAGCTTTAGAGTTCAAAACTCTTCTTGGTGGTCAATATGACAAAAACGACGTGATTCTAGCTATTCGCAGCGGAGCTGGCGGAGTGGACGCACAGGATTGGTCAGAGATGCTTCTCAGGATGTATTTGCGCTGGGCGGAAAAAAATGGTTTCAAAACCAAAATTATTGAAAAATCACAAGGCTCTGAAGCCGGGATAAAAAGCGCTACTATGGAAATTTCCGGGCCGTATGCTTATGGCTATCTCCAAAGCGAAGCCGGCGTGCATCGCTTGGTGCGACTTTCGCCGTTCAATGCTGACAATTTGCGCCAGACTTCTTTTTCTTTGGTTGAAATTTTGCCGGTTATTGAAGAAATTACTGAAGTGACCATAAATCCTCAGGATTTAGTTATTGATACCTATCGTTCTTCCGGTGCGGGCGGGCAGCACGTGAACACAACCGACAGTGCAGTGCGCATCACCCACACGCCCTCAGGCATTGTAGTGACTTGTCAAAGCGAAAGATCGCAGCTGCAGAATAAAGAGCAAGCCATGCGCGTATTAAAAGCAAGGCTGCATAAACTGTTTTTGGAAAAACAACAGGAAGAAAAAATGAAACTGCGGGGCGAACACAAAAGCGCGGAATGGGGAAGTCAAATCAGATCATATGTTCTGCATCCATACAAGATGGTCAAGGATCACAGGACCAAGCAGGAAATCAGTGATCCGGAGAAGGTTTTAGATGGGGAACTCCAAGAATTCATGGAAAGTTATTTGCGCTGGCAAGCTAGTATAAAAAAGTGAACTATGTTATAATTGAAATATAAACAAATACGAACACAGAGCAAAACAGAAAAACACAGAAGAGCAGAATTTTCCGTGTTCATTCTGTTAGCTTCCGTGTAATTCCGTGATAATTTATGATTAGATTTGAAAATGTTTCAAAAATATATCCCGGCGACTTTGTTGCGCTGGAAAGCATAAATCTTGACATTCAGCAGGGAGATTTTGTTTCCATTATAGGCCCCAGCGGATCTGGAAAATCAACTTTGCTCAAGCTTGTCTATGTTGAAGAACAGCCGACAACCGGCACGGTTTTTTTTAATGATCGTCCCTTAGATTCCATAAAAACAAAGCATTTGCCATATTTTCGAAGAAACATCGGAACTGTTTTTCAGGATTTTAAACTTTTGCCGCAAAAAACTGCCTATGAAAATGTAGCCTATGCCTTGGAGGTTTCCGACGGATCGGTCGAGGAAATAAAAGAAATTGTGCCGGAAATTTTAGATTTGGTCGGTATGAGCGATAAAATGGAAAAATATCCGCGGCAACTTTCCGGCGGAGAGCAGCAAAAAGTCTGTTTGGCACGGGCCTTGGTCAGAAAACCTTTGGTGATTATTGCTGATGAGCCGACTGGCAATCTTGATCCGAATTCAACCTTGGAAATTATGCAGCTGCTTCTGAAAATAAACAGCATGGGTACGACGGTTCTTCTGGCTTCGCACAATAAAAATATCATAGATAAAATCAACCGACGCGTAGTCGAGCTTAATAATGGAAGAGTTGTCAGGGACAACATCAAGAGTAAATATAATGTATAGGAACAAAAAAGGAGAAAAATCATAAACCAATGAACATAAAAAAAATAAAATTAATCAGGACGTTTCAGGAAGGCTTGGATAATTTCCGCCGCAACGGCTGGCTCAGTTTTGCAACTGTCAGTGTGTTGGCGATTTCACTATATATAATCAGCTTCACTGTCATTTTAGGCATTACTGCCAACATGGTTTTGAAAAACATACAAGACAAAATCAATGTCAGTGTCTATTTTAATTCTGATGTTGAAGAAAGTTATATTTTGGAAATGAAAGACAAGATTGTCGGCTATCCGGAAATAAAATCAGTCGATTATGTTTCCAAAGATCAGGCGTTGGACAATTTCAGAAAACTTGGCGATAATAATCAATCCATCAACCAAGCTCTGGAAGAATTGGGCGAAAATCCGCTTTTGGCCTCTTTGGTTATAAAAGCCAATCTTCCGGAACAATATGAAATAATCAGCAAATCAATCGGCGGGTCTGTTTTTGCGGAAAACATCAGCCGGATTGATTTTGAAGACAATAAAAAAGCCATTAGTCGATTGACTTCAATTATAAACATGGTGGAAAAAACAGGGCTGGTGCTTGGCATTATCTTTGTTTTTATTGGAATTCTCATAACCTTCAACGCTATCCGTCTCACGATGTACGCGCACAAACAGGAATTTGAAATTATGCGGTTAGTCGGCGCATCCAATTTATACATCCGCATGCCGTTCATTTTTGAAGGAATTTTTTACGGGGTTGCTTCAGCCATTATTGTTTTTGCGGCGCTCTTGATTACTGCAAAATTTATGGCGCCTCTGACTGAAGGCAGCATCAACGGCGGCGACATCTTTTCTTTTTGCTTTTCAAATTCTTTTATAATTTTGCCGGCGTTGCTCCTGTTTGGCATTCTTTTGGGAACCGTCAGCGGTTTCATTGCCATCCGCAGATATCTGAAGATATAAATCTAAACCAAATTTTCAATTCACAATTTACAAATTTCAATAATGACCTGCTTTGCGGGTCTTATTTACTTTTTAGTTTAAAAGTAGTATAAATAGATTATAAAAAGGCTTTATTATGGCATCCCAGCACCAAATTCCAAAGAATGTTATGTGGCAAGAGATAATTTCTTTCACGGGAACGCCTTCGGCTTAAAAAGCAATTAAAATAAATTATAATATAGAATTGGTGCGGGACGCTCATGTTTGTAGCTGCTCGTGCCTCGCAGACAAACATGGCTGACAATTCAATGGAAAAAATCGTTTCACTTTGCAAAAGACGGGGTTTTGTGTTTCCATCCTCGGAGATTTATGGCGGTTTTGCGGCGGTTTATGACCTGGGTCCGTATGGGGTAGAACTTGCTAATAATATCAAGAGAGAATGGTGGAAAGCTATGGTGCAGATGCGAGACGACATTGTCGGACTTGATAGTGCTATTTTTATGAGTCCAAAAATCTGGGAAGCTTCCGGACATGTTGGCGGTTTTTCTGATCCTTTGGCGGAATGCAAAAAATGCCATTCCAGAGTTAGAATTGATCATTTGCTTTCAGAGCTGGGTATAAATGCGGATGAAAAAATGGGCTTGGAAGAACTCAATAAAATTTTTGCTGATAATAAAGATAAAATAAAATGTCCTAATTGTGGAAAAAATGAATTTTCCGACATTAAAAAATTTAATCTTTTGGTCAAATCAAATTTGGGAAACTTTACGGATGATTGGAGCAAAGAACCGGTATATCTTCGCGGAGAAACTTGCCAAGGAATTTATGTAAATTATAAAAATGTTCTGGATTCCACGCGGGTCAAGATTCCTTTTGGAATCGCTCAGATCGGAAAAGCATTCAGGAATGAAATCACGGCTAGGCAATTTATTTTCCGAACGCGCGAATTCGAACAGATGGAAATGCAATATTTCACAAATCCTGAAAACGAAATGACGGAATATGAAAAACTGCGGAAATATCGCTGGAATTTTTACATAAACCTGGGAATAAAGAAAAAAAATTTGAAGTGGCATAAACATGAAAATTTGGTTTTTTATGCCAAAGAAGCTTATGACATAGAATATGATTACCCGTTTGGTTTTTCAGAGCTCGAAGGCGTGCATGCACGGGGTGATTATGATTTGACTCAACATTCTAAATTTTCCGGCAAAGACCTGTCCTATATTGATCCTGCGAGCAACAAAAAATATATGCCGCATATCATAGAATCGTCAGTGGGTGTTACCAGAACATTCTTGGCTGTCCTTTGCGATAGTTATATTGAAGAAAAGGCAGGTGAAGATATCAGGACTGTTTTGAAAATCAATAAAAAATTAGCGCCGATTAAGGTTGCCGTTTTTCCGCTGATGAAAAACAAGCCGGAACTGGTTTCCAAGGCGCGGGAAATTTATGACACATTGAAAGCTGATTTTATGTGTGAATTTGATGATAATGGCAATGTGGGGAAGCGCTATCGCCGGCAAGATGAAATCGGCACGCCCTATTGCATCACAGTTGATTTTGACAGTTTGGAAAAAGGCGACGTGACAGTCAGAGACCGCGACACCATGCAGCAGGAAAGAATTGCTATTGATAAACTTCCCGAATTTTTCAAGGAAAAATTGGAAAATTAACTTAACCATAATTTGTTTAGCGCTTATATATTTATTTTTTTATTTCACTACTCGGCGCGGTAAATTTTTATTTAATTTATCAAAACGGCAACCTATAAAATCAATATTTGATTTAACGCTTTGCTAGCGCCTGCGAAGAGTTCCATAAAAAAATAAATATATTAAGCGCTATTATTATAAACAGTGGATAACTTATCCACTTTTTTCTTTGCATATTCTCAATTTTTGCTATAATAAATTTGTTTTACAATTTTTAAAAATTTAAGAATAGGATTTGTTTTTGAAAAACATCAAATCTTATTTGCTGGAAAAAATGGAAACAATCAATTTCGGAGAGCATTTGACTCTTGATGGCTATGGAGGGAACTTTGAAAAATTAAACGACAAGGAAACTGTTTTGGAATGCCTTGATAAGCTGCCGGAACTTCTGGGCATGCACAAGCTTTCCAAGCCCGAGGTATATTTTTCCGAAGGCAATGACATTAAGGATCCGGGCGGTTGGACAGGCGTTGTAACCATCGCTGAAAGCCACATTGCCGTCCACACTTTTTCCAGAAGGGGATTTGTCAGCGCCGATGTCTATACCTGCAAAAACGGCATGGATTGTGATTTCATAACTAACTATTTTAAAGACAAATTTGAATTGAAAGATGTGGAAACTAATTTCATCAAACGGGGAACAAGATATCCGGCGGAAAATATGTATTGACAAGAATATCAATCCATGTTAGAAATCAAATAGATAATAAATTTATAAAGTTTTATGCAACAGCGAGGTTATCAGCTGAATAGAAAACATTGGACCGTTGAAAACGATTGTTTTTTTGCGTCTCCAATTGTGGAAAACATTTCGTTTAGCTGTGATTATCTGAAGCAATTTTTTATAAAAACCAATTAACTTTGTTTATAAATTCTTTCTTGGAAAATCCCGGCTAAACAAAAGCCGGGTTTTTGTTTGGCAAATTGTTGTTTAACAATCTGTCTAAACCAATTAACTAAAAAAGGAGAAAAATTATGAAAAAGAAAAATGTCGATTCGAATGTTTGGAAACTCTATCTGATCAAAGCTGTCAAAAGCGGAATGTTTAGTATTCCGATCATCGTGTTATTTTTCAAAGAAAACGGCCTCTCGATGAAAGAAATTTTGTTGTTGCAATCATTGTTTTCGATCGTGGTAATTTCTTTGGAGCTGCCAACCGGACGTTTTGCGGATCGGGTCAGCAGGAAAATATCAATATTAATCGGGGGAATTATGGCGACTATTGGATATATATTATATTCATTGTCGTATACTTTCTGGGGATTTTTATGCGCGGAAGCAATTTTGGGAGTTGGTCTCAGTTTCGTTTCCGGGGCTGACAGCGCAATGCTCTATGACACCTTGCTCGAAAGAGAAGCAGAAAGTGAATACAAAAAAGTACAAGGCAAAAGTGACAGTGTTGGCATGATTTCCGAAGGAGTAACCAGCATTATTGGCGGGGCTTTGGCTTTGATAAGTCTGAGGTTTCCGCTCTATTGGGATGCCGGGCTGACATTTCTGATGGTTCCGCTAGCCTTAACATTGGCTGAACCGAAAGTGCACAGAGCGGAAAATGCCGAGAGTGTTTTTGTTCAGACGTGGAAACTTCTCAAGTTTTCCTTGAATGATCATAAGGAACTGAAGTGGCTGATATTCTACTCGGCAATCATAGGCGCTTCAACGCTGACAATGGTGTGGTTTATCCAGACATATTGGGTTGCCACCAATGTGCCGCTCAAATTCTTCGGTGTTTTGTGGGCAACTTTGCAATTTTCAGCCGCCTTCTTTTCCTGGCGCGCGCACAGCATTGAAAAATATCTGGGCCGGAAAAAATCACTGATTATGCTGATTGTGTTTCCAGTGGTTGGATATTTTGTCTTGAGCACTTCTTTGTTTATTTGGCTGAATGTTTTTATGCTTCTTTTCTATGTGACAAGAGGCATAAACAACCCGGTAATTTCAGACTACATAAATGGATTGGTGTCTTCAGAAATCAGAGCCTCGATTCTTTCGGTGAAAAATCTGATTGGAAGATTGGTGTTTTCTATGGTTGGGCCGTTTGTCGGTTGGATCAATGATATGATTTCACTGCAAATGGCGCTGGCAATTTCGGGTTCCATATTCATGGTTTCCGGAATGATCGCATTGTTTTTCATGCGCAAGCATAAAGCCTTGTGATTAAAAAAATAGCAGTTTCTATTTTAGAAACTGCTATTAAATTTATATTAAAACCATTTTTATGCCGGGTATTGACAAGTTTTTCAGGCATGCTATACTTTACTATAGTAAAGTATATTAATCATATGAAAAACCTGAACAGTAAAAAAACTAAAGAACTAATTATGGCTATTTTGGCTCTAAATAGAGAAAAAGAGGCTAGAAATTTTCTGCGTGATCTCATGACGGAAAAAGAAATTTTTGAATTGGAAAATCGCTGGAAGGCAGCCAAGATGCTGGCCGAAAAAATATCCTATCCAAAAATCCAAAAAGAAACAGGGCTTAGTACCAGAACTATTGCTCGTATTTCCGATTGGCTAAAAAATGGCAAAGGCGGATATAAAACAATGATAAATAAACTAAATATTCATCATCATAATTCTTCTCGGAAGAGATCAATTATGACTGGTTAATATTTTTTTAAAATAATTTTCTTATCATAGTCGATCCCTTTTGAGAAGGGATTTTTCTTTTTTCAAAAGAATAGTTTTTTAAAAATAAAATAAAGGAGGTGATGCATTCAGTGTTAATCGGAAGAAGTTATTAATGACAAAAACCTTAACAATACAAAAGGAGCTAAGATGAAAAAAATAACAGTTGCGGAAGTCAAATTTAATAATGCTGGATTAGTTGATGTTATCGTGCAGGACAGAGCCAGTATGGTTGTTCTTGTTAAATCAGTAATGAGCCAAGCGGCTCTTTCTGAAACATTGAAAACGGGGCTTGTTACTTTGTATAGTCCAATTAGGGGCTGTCTCTGGCGAGTAGGAGAAAATTCTGGCCATCGTCCAGCCATTATCAGTATTCTTGCTAATTGGAGTGGCAAGTGTTTGCTGCTTATGGTTGACGCGAAAGTGGAAGCTCTCAAAGAAGCTGGTTTTGACAGGGTGATTTTATAGGAAACAAATAAAAAATGAAAAGACAAAATTTTCCTTTTCTCTGAAAAACAAAAATTGACGCTTTGAAATTCAAAGCGTCTTTTTTTAATATTTCATATGATCCAAAAATTTTTGAATTGACTTTTCTGATTAAAGTGCTATTCTGTGTTTATGAAGACTAGAAATTTACCAGTTATGGCTTGGTGGACTGTCCATTATGTTGGGCAGAGTTTTTAGTGTTTCTGAAATAATATAGCTTTACACAAAACTGCCCAACTCTTGGACGGTTTTTTTATTTATGAAAAATTATTTAAAACATTATTATTTCTATAATCGCTGCACGGAATCTTGGCGCATCTTTGCTGTGTTTTTATTTCTAAATTATTAATTTAAAATTCACCCTGTTAAATAATTTTGTACTCAAAATTAAGATTTGAACAATTATTTAAATCAATAATGGGTGAATAACTAACAAATAATTATAAATAAATTGCATCTCTTGTAAGTAAGAGGTTCAATCTTATTTAACAGGGTAAATGAAAAATTTAAAAAATCAACCAAATAAGAAAGGTTTCTTTGGGGAATATGGCGGACAATTTGTTCCCGAAGAATTGAAAAATGCTTTAGCAGAAGTGGCGGTGGCTTACGAAGAAGCTAAGAAAGATAAGAAATTTATTTCGGAATATAATGATCTGCTGAAAAATTATGTTGGCCGTCCTTCGCCGTTATATTTTGCTAAAAATCTCAGCGAAAAATTAGGTGGAGCAAAAATATATCTGAAGCGCGAGGATCTGAATCATACAGGTGCACATAAAATCAATCACTGTCTAGGCGAGGCGTTGTTGGCTAAAAGAATGGGCAAGAAAAAATTGATTGCCGAAACCGGGGCTGGACAGCACGGAGTTGCTCTAGCAACAGCCGCAGCACTTATGGGAATTGAATGCGAAATTCATATGGGCGCAATTGATGTGGCCAAACAAAAACCCAATGTGATTCGCATGAAAATGCTGGGCGCAAAAGTTGTGGAAGTCAAAAGTGGCGGCCAATGTCTTAAAGATGCAGTTGATAGTGCATTCGGAGCATATATCAAAGACTATAAAACCACATTTTTTGGCATTGGTTCAGTGGTTGGTCCGCATCCGTATCCAATGATGGTGCGTGATTTTCAGTCCATTATTGGAAAAGAAACTAGAAAACAGATTTTAGAGCAAGAAAAGAAATTGCCGGATTGTTTGATCGCGTGTGTTGGTGGAGGTTCTAATGCAATGGGATTATTCTATGAATTTTTAGGAGACGAAAAAATTCAGATGATTGGTGTTGAGCCTGGTGGAAAAAGTTTTAAAAAAGGAGAGCATGCCGCTACGCTTACGCTCGGAAAACCGGGAACATTGCATGGAATGTTTACCTATCTTTTGCAAAACGAAAAAGGTGAACCGTCGTCTGTGCATTCAATTGCATCGGGACTGGATTATCCGGGAGTTGGTCCAAATCATGCCCATCTCAAAGATATTGGTCGGGTGGAATATGTAACAGTTAATGATGAGGAAGCACTAAAAGCTTTTCAAGAACTCTCAATACTTGAAGGAATAATTCCAGCGCTAGAAAGTGCTCATGCAGTGGCCTATGCGATGAAAATTGCGCCGAAACTAAAAAATAAGGCCATTGTAGTCAATTTGTCTGGTCGGGGAGACAAAGATGTGGACTACGTGGCGGAAAAGATCAAATTGTAGTAAATCCGAGTGTGGCTTGGCTCAAAATCAAGCCACACTTCCATTTTTCTATAATTAGGGATAGAAAATTTCAAATTTGCACTTATTATGCTATTAAATTAGAATAAATATATGAAATATTACGACACAATTTATAAGGAAAATAGCAATTTTTGTGGAGGAAAACCAAACAAGTTGCTATTAAAAATATACAAAAAACTGCCTAAAAAGGCGGAATTTTTGGATCTAGGTTGTGGACAAGGAAAGGACGCTTTTTTTATGTCCAGCAAAAAATTTAATGTTACTGCTATAGACAGTTCTAAAGTTGCTATAGAACAGATAAAAGAAAAACATAAAAAGAAAAAATATAAAAATCTGAAAGCTATTTGTCAAAATATAAAAAAATTTACCATTAAACCAAAAAAGTTTTTTGTAATAAACTCTGCAAATTCTCTGCAATTTTTAAACAAAAAAGATTCACTAAGTGTGATTCGTAAAATAAAGAAAAATATAATTCCAGGCGGATTTGTCATTATAATTTCTTTTACTGACAAGAACCCTCCATCCAAAAGAAGAAAGTCATGTTTTGAAAAAAATGAAATGAAAAAAATATTTTCTGATTTTAAAATTATTTATTATTTCGAGGGACTTGTTATTGACCGTGGTCATATTGGCCAGCCTGAGCCTCATAAACATGGAATCGTCAAAATAATTGCTAAAAAATTAAATAATTAAATTTATGCAAAAATATAAATCCAAAGTGGTTAAGGTCGGGCCGTATTTGTTAGGCGGAGACAATCCGGTCAGAGTGCAATCAATGTGCGACACCGACACCAGAAATGTGGCGGCAACAGTCAAGCAAATTTTAAAATTGGAAAAAGCCGGCTGCGAAATTATTCGCGTAGCGGTGCCAGATATAGTGGCGGCCAAAGCCATTGGCAAAATTAAAAAGAAAATCCACATTCCTCTGGTGGCTGACATTCATTTTGACTACAAGTTGGCGTTGGAATGCGTGGCACAAGGCATAGACAAAATCAGGATTAATCCGGGCAATATCGGCTCACGAGAAAAAGTTGAAGCCGTGGTCAAGGCCTGCAAGGCTAAAAAAATTCCAATCCGAATCGGGGTCAATGTCGGTTCGATTGAAAAAGATTTACAGAAAAAATACGGACCAACTCCCAGAGCAGCCGTGGAATCGGCTCTGCGTCATGTCAAAATTCTGGAAGATTTGAAATTCTATGATATTTTGATTTCCATTAAATTCAGCGATGTGCCGCAGATGGTGGAAGGCTATCGCTTGCTTTCTAAAAAAGTAAATTATCCACTGCATCTTGGAATCACGCACGCCGGCACGGCCTATATGGGAACAATGAAAAATGCTATTGGCATTGGCACGCTTTTGGGAGAAGGCATTGGTGCGACTATTCGCGTTTCTCTCACCGCTGATCCATGCGAAGAAATCAAAGCCGGCTTTGCAATTTTGAACGCGACGGGCGTCAGAAAATTTGGTCCGGAACTTATTTCTTGTCCGACTTGCGGCCGCACGGAAATCGATCTTATCGGCTTGGCTAAAAAAGTGGAAAAAGTTTTGGCTGGCATCAAAAAACCAATCACTGTGGCAGTTATGGGTTGTGTGGTCAACGGTCCAGGGGAAGCGCGCGAAGCTGACATTGGCATTGCCGGCGGCAAGAAAGCCGGAGCGATTTTTGTGAAAGGGAAAGTAATTAAATCTGTTCCGGAAAATAAGCTTCTGACTGAATTTCTTAGGGAACTCAGAAAAATTGCTTAAAAACTTTTATTCAAATCATTATTTAAATTGTGCAAAATAAATGCGGCGGTCTCTCTTTGAGAGACCGCCGCTGGTTTTGAGTTACAAAATTTCGTACTTATACCTGTTGTCAGCACTTTTAGTTACTTTTACATAACCTACAATTATCGGGCTGCTATTACCACCTGAACCCTTTGCGGTAGCAAGATTCGTCTTGCGAGTTACTGATCCAAATGGCGTAGAAATAGTAACCGTTGCAATTTCAGGTCCAGATCCTCTGTAATAATTTACTCCAATAGTGTATGTTCCAGTTTCCAAACCGGAACATGTGGTGAAATAATGCTCTGGCCCATAAGAATCAACATCATCAACATCCAAAGAGCCTACCTGTCCTTGTTTATTGCTATAAAAAACATGTGTGCCATCAGGTTCAAGAACATGTAAATCAACATCTGGTTGAGCTCCCCACGTGAGTGTTACAGTAATTGGACCTTGCGATCCTTGTCCTTCGGGCAAAGAAAGCGATGACATGGCAGAATGCATCAATTGTATCAACTCGGCCCGTCCCTCATGTTCAGAATTTAAATAGATAGATCTTAGGCCATGGCCTAAAACATCATCTGTCGAAAGGCTAATTGTGAAATTTGCCGCTAAGACAGACAATTCCAAAGAACGAAGCCCTTTGATAACCAAATCATTTGTTGAGGTCAGATATTTCCCGTTGCCGGCTACATAGGCGGCAGGCGAAGCAATTCCAACAATTTTAATAGCTGTTGTAGGAATAGCATTTTCGCCCGTAGTCAATTTTTTGTAAGCGGCATTGGCATAAAGGTTTCCCTGTGAGTGGGGAACCAAAAGAATTTTTTGATTTTCTGTGATATTGCTTCGGATTGCTCCGAGAATATCCTGGAGATCATCGTCGCTATAATCTAAATACCACATAAATAAAATAAAAACTTATGGGTATTTAGATCATCGTCGCTATAATCTAAATACCCATAAGTTTTTATTTTATTTATGTGGTATTTAGTTATAAAATCCTGGAATGCCTGAGAAATAGTGTTTCCGAAAATGCTTCTGGTAATAGCTCTGAAAATAAGTTCGCTGGCTATACCAGGATATTCACTGATTTTTTGCTTGAACACGTCTGCCAAATCAGACAAAGCTCCATGAGTTGGGTTATAAGCCAGAATCACTTTCACCCCCGTGTTGTTGTAAGTTGATCCAATGGCCGGGGCTAATACTTTTTTGGCGCTAATGCGGGCATCCCTTTTCAGCGTATTTATGCCATTAATATGAACAACGAGATAGCCTGATTGGGAACATGAATTGGCTGCTTCCGCATTACAATAAACAAAGAGAAAAAAAGAAACAATCAAAACCGGGAAGAACAATCTGTGACAAGCCGTATGCTTAAGCATGATTACCTCCTATCCTTGTAGTTTTTTTGTTGTTTAATTCGGCAGTGAATCCGGATCGAAATCGCAAACGCTATAAACAGTGTCATCAGGAGAGGAAACAGTAAACACTTTCCCATCGAGAAATTTTTCATAACGAAGTTCGGCTTCCAAGCGTTCGGGCGTGTTGACAGTCTTTTCCCCTACTATTTCAAGAGGCGAATTTGAACTGTATTCTTCTTCATCCAAAAATGTTACACAGCTTAAACTGCGTATGATTTGCGGCTCAAAGTTAATAGCCTCAGTCTCGGTGTTTATTTTCGTATAAGCGTCCTGAAGCGATTTGGCATATTGCGTCAAAGCCGCTCTTTTTTTGGCCGAGTTTGGATAGGCAGCGTTGATGTATTGCTGAATGTCATTTCGGATGCCGTTTTCGTTTATAGCATTCGGATCAGTGGTGCTGATAGGAGTTTCGGTGGAAGTAGTAGAAGGAGTGGATGGTGGAATACCGGCAGGACTGCCTCCGCCCCCGCTGCAACCCGCAAAAACTGTTAAAAATCCAGTTAACAAAAAAACAAACAACATAGCATAAAACATGTCTTTGATTTTTCTCTTTAACATAATTTTTCTCCTTTTGATTTTGTTTTGTTTATTTCTAGCAGTTTTTTGAACTAATGACTTTATCTAACCTCCTTTCTTAATTTTCAAAATAACTTATTTTAAATTGATACAATATCAATTTATATTAAAAAACAGAATATGTCAAAAACTTTTTTCTTATGCAGCATTTTACTCAGGATATAACACAAGGCTTGACCCCGCACTAACTTTGCACCGGCTTTGCCAATTAGCGCTTCGCGCTTGTGCAAAGTTAGTGCGGGGTTGACAAATGCCTATTTTAGGAGTATAATAGAAAGTTACCATCGTGGTAACTTTTTAAAATAGTAAATTTCAAAATTGAATATAACATACAGAAAAGGAGAGTAAGAAGAATGAAAAAGACAGTTTTAGTTGTTGCAATGGTTATGATGATTTTTTCGGCCAGTTTTGCTAAGGCCGAGGAAGAAATTACGAAACCGGAACCAATGTTTAGCGTTTCTGGCGAACTTTTTGTCAGAAGCGCGTATGTCGGGGATGACGGGAGTGTGTATTACAGAGGATTAGTCATTCAGCCCAGTATTATAATTTCTCACAATCCTAGTGGATTTTATATTGGGATGTGGGGATCGGGCGCTCCCGGAAAAAACCCAACGTCGGATAATGGTGAAGGGAATAATTTTGGAAACGAGGTTGATTTTTTGGCAGGGTGGGGAAAAGAAATCGGCAAGGCAACTATCAACTTTGATTACGCCTATTACAAGCTATTCCCATTGAATAAATGGGGAACTGGCGACATTCATTCGATCAGTGTAAAAGTCGGGTACGCCTTAACAGAAAAAGTTAATCCCTACGTTAAAGTAATTTATGATCACGTAGTTGATCAAGCTGAACAGAACGGTTTTATTTACCGATTCGGAGCAGTTTTTTCTTTACATGAGCATTTGAAGGTTGATATTTCTTTCGGTGGGCATGGTCCCATATTTGGTGCTAGAGAAGAATGGATCAGTTCGGGGAAAATTTCAGTATCGTTCCCATACGATATTGTAAAAGACAAAATAGTAATTCCCGAAAAGTTTGATGGAGTCAGTATACCAGTCAGAGAAAAATTGTTCACAATCGTTCCGGAGATTAGTTATCAGCAGCGATTCGGATACGAAGTAGAAGACGGTGGCCTTGCAGAAAGTATTCTATATGCAGGCCTAGGATGCACATTCTAATAAGAATGATGCTTGTAAAGATAAAAGACTGTGGTTGCGAGAAACTCGTGGCCATGGTCTTTTTTATTTTTCTAAAAAACAATATTGTGATATAATAATTGGAGATAAAAATATTTTAATTTTAAGTAATACTACAGGGTATGCCCTGTAGTGATACTTTAAATGAATTATGTTCTACATATATGTTTTAGAAAGTTTGAAAAATAAAAAGCTCTATTTTGGTTATACAAAAGATCTAAAGAAAAGAATAGAAGAACATAATTCTGGAGAAAATTTTTCCACCAAGCCATATGCTCCTTGGAAGCTAATTTATTACGAGGCTTGCTTGGAAAAAGACGATGCGACAAGAAGAGAGAATTATCTAAAAACAACTCAAGGTAAAAAAATGTTAAAGTTAAGGTTAAGTAAATATTTTAATTTAAAGTAATACTACAGGGTATGGATAAAAAATCAAAATTGCTGATAGCAATTGTAACAATGCTAATATTGATTTCAATTCTGATCACTTTTTGGCGGATCATGATTAAACGTGATTATATTATTGAAAATCAGATTGATTGCGATCCGACAATCGACGCCTGTTTCATTTGGGAATGCGATCCCGAATCAACGGTCGAAGGTGAAGCTTGCACCGGCGATCCGGAAATGGACAGCTGGTACTATCAAATTGCCAGAAGAAATGCAGCCAAAATTCCAATGTGTGATCCCGAACAGGATGAAACTTGCGACCCATGGACATGCGAAGAAGGCGAGAAAGATTGCAGTATGACTTTTTGCGATGAAACAACCA
>DAIUDF010000004.1:0-45192 GCA_036845785.1 Candidatus Moraniibacteriota bacterium
CATTATTTTCTTGCTTGTTTGCTGTTTTGTATCTCTCCTCATATACTCTTGTTATATTTTTATAGAATTTGGAGAGAACTTTCCTGTCTACGGATATTTTTATATTTTCCTTGTCATTGCAAAACTCATAAGCTGTGATTATATGGTTGTTTTGAAGATATTTTACAGCTTTTTGTCTTAATCTTCTTAATTCGGCAATTATATCATACGAATAATCGGGTAGGTGTTTTGCCAAGTTTGCTTCCACTTTCTCCTGTTCAGCTTTTATCAGTATTGTATTTTCAGTTTCTAATTCTAATTCACTGGAAATTTCCCTAACGGTGTCAAAAAGAATTAGGAGATTTTTATTGTCCAAATTTTCTATTTTTTCCATATTCATTATAATCATAATTTACCTCATTTTACTCTTTAAAAGGCAAAAATCAAGCGGAATAGTTGCTATTTGGCTATTTTGATTGTAGTATTTACTTGAACCCACATTTACATAAACACCGAGGTTAAGCTCGCTTTTAAGTCCAATTGTGATTTGAAGCGGGCGACCTTGATGCACACAATCGGACACCTCGGTGATCTTGTGAGTGTGGGTTCCGTCGGGTCGTCCACTTGAAGGAACTTCTCGGCGACTTATTAAATTAAGTCGTTTTTAATTTTATGGGTATGTATGTATTTAGAAGGTGCCCAAAATGCGGGGCTCTTCTTGAAAACTCAGGTTATCTATATGTTTCGTTAGGCAATCCAGTTGTTAATTGCCCTAAATGTAAAGCACCAATTAAAGCAGGAAACATCAATGAATGGGAATTGATGTCTTCAGGAAGCAAAATTTATCATATAATAGCGGCTATAAAAACAGCCCTTGTTCTTTCTGTTTTTATTGGATTTTTGATATCGCTATGCTTTAAATTAATTAGCAAAGAGATAGAACTTACAACGCTTTTTGTGATTTCTCCGATGATTGGATTTTCCATTGAGATACTGCTCACGATTAGAAGTGTATATAATTCTAAAAAGAGAATGGGGGATGCTAAATATAGACGCTTTCTCGCGGGAGTAGGTATTGCTAAAGAGTAATAACAAAAGTTGATTTTAAGCATAGATATGTTAATCTTAAAATAAATTAACATTGATATGAGCATAGAAAATACAAGAAGAACATCGCCCATTTTGTCAGCCGTTTTTTCGGCTGCTTTTTAATTTATATTAACGCTATGTTTTATGGATAAATCTTTGAGAAATACACTAATAGTTGGAATAATTTTAATAGGATTAAGTATCGTGTATTATTTTGTAGTTAGACCAATAGTGAATGAAAAAAAGCTGACGAATTGTTTGCAAGAAGCAAATAAATATCTAAATAAAGCAAGAGAAAATAAAAAACAAGATAATGGAGAACTTCTTAAAAAAGTTGGCAACATTTACGAGGGAAGCACAGAGAAAGAACGGGTATATTTGAAAGAGTTGGCAGCATTCAATGAAATACAAAAAAGAGCTGAGGAAGCAGAAAAAGAGTGCTTTATGAAATATCCGCAATAACTTTCTTATTTTAGTAGAACTATGAAAAATCAATCAATAAAAGATAAATTAAAGAAGCTTTTCATTTCTTTTTTTAAGGCATTATTTGTTTCTATGATATTTCTTAATATCTGCGGACTTTTTTTGTTAAGTGCAGATGGGTTTACTTCTGCTGAAAAAGCATTGATTGGCAATGTAAATTTGTGGAGAATTGTATTCGTCTTTGGCTTCTTGTTTGTTTCAACAGCAGCCTATTTCTTCATTAGAAAAAAAGAGGAATTATCAATCCCCATTTTTCTGTTTATATTTTGGATTTTGGGTGGATCATTTGTGTATTTTGTTTCCAAAGGCAATATACAGCTAAACACTAACATTACAAGTATTAACATACTCGGTTTTGTGAATACTTTTATAACTCTTTCTATATCATCACTATTTCTTATTTGGATATTCGGTATATATTTTTGCAGAAAGATAGCTGCAAAATTTAATATGAAGAAAAGCATTGCTGTTTTTGCGGGCATAATTCTGCCTGTGCTATCAATGATGATTTATTCTATAATTTATTATCAAAAAGTTCCCAAAGAAAACAAGATAAAATTAACAAAAGTGGTCGCAGGCATTTTAGCAGCCATTCTGATTATTATTTTTGGAATGACTTTCTACACTTTAAGATCGCCAGAGTATTCTTTGTATCAATTAAAAAAAGCAATTAAGAGCAATGATAAGGATAGTTTCAATAAATACTTCAATTCCAAAGAAGTCTCTGAAAAAATGGGCGAAACAGAGTCGGGAATCCAAGAAACTATGATGGGTATGGATGTTTCAATTTTGGAAATCAAAGAAGAAAACCCTGATCAAGGAAAAAATGCGATTAAATACATACCTACAAAACTAAACGGAAAGAGCTTAAAAATGGCATCACTAACTTATTTCAATGGCGAAAATGGAATAGAGCCAGAGATTTCCTTAAAATTTAATGACGAGGGGATAAAATTGCTTTCTGAATTGACTCAAAAAAATGTAGGTAAAACGATAGCTATTTTTCTAAATGGGCAGATGGCGAGTGCACCAAAAGTTGAAACAGAGATAACTAATGGAGAGGCGGTAATTACGGGAAGTTTTACATATGAACAGGCAAAAGAAATGGTAGAAAAAATTAACACAAGCAAAGATAGTATGCTTGATAGTTTAAAAATAATAAAAACAGAAAGAAGCGGAAATTCTGCCAAAATTGCTCTACAAAACATAAATGGAGAAAACTTTTGGATAGATATGAACCAAATGCAGGGAGGATATTGGCAGATAACGGATACACGCCTATCAGAATTTGAAGAGAACTATATAAAAGAAAAATTACCAGTTCCAGATGAATCAAAGACAATTACATACGACTGGAAGTATAAGGGCAAGAGCTATTCTCTAAATGAAGAATTGTATGGTTCATTTTATAAGTTTTATAATTCGCTTCCTGCTACTAATGTATTTAACGGGGAGTCTCAAATAGGTTGGTTAGAAAAAGAAAACCAATTGTTCATCAATGGAGTTGAGGAAGATGACACTATAAGCAAATTGGCGAAATCTATAAAATCTCTTGGGGAAGAAAAAAAACTTAATGAAGATCAAATAGTTGAGTTGATAGCAACATTTGTTCAGACAATTCCTTATGACTATGAAGAACTTGCAAATATAGACTCTGGCAATCATAAGATTGATTATCCATATGAGGTTTTGTATAAAAATAAAGGAATTTGTTCGGATAAAAGCTACTTGGCTTATTCGTTATTGAAGGATTTGGAATATGGTGTTTCATTTTTTCTTTTCCCAGAGGATAGGCATATAGCAATAGGCGTAAAATGTCCTGTGGAGTATTCAAACTATGACTCTGGCTATTGCTTTATTGAAACAACAAGTCTTGGAAATAAAATCGGATCAACCCCAAGCATTATGAAAGATACCCGCATTGCTTCTTCAAAAATAGAACTCGGAGATTTTGGAGTTGATGCATCGGAAAATCAATCCCAACCGCTTGGAAAAATAGAAATTTTAAATAAAATTGACGGAAAAGAATATGCTGGAATTATTGAAACAGTTAAAACCCAAAGGGAGATTGACGGCTTGGCTGCATCTCTGAATAAAATGGATAGCGAATTAAAGGTTTCAAGAGTAGAACTTGATCTTAAAAATGGTGAGGTTGGTAAATTAGTAGATAAGCTCAATAAATTGGCAAAAAGTGATGACATTAGTTCAATTGGCAAATATGATGATATCTATTCTGAATATAAAGATGAATACTCTAAATTTGAAAAAGACAGGAAAGCTTTCAATGCAAAAGTTGCGACATTCAATCAGTTAAAAGATAGATATAATAGTCTTATAAAAACTTTTTATCAGTAAAAATATGGAAACAACCGAAACAGGAGCAGTGGGCTATCTTTTCTGGATTATATACATTGCTCTAACCATTTATGCAATCTATTATTCAAAGAGAGAAGCAAAAGAGTTAAAAATGAGCGAGACAATAGCTGTTGTAGCAGGCTTACTATTCCCAATTTTGGCGTTATTAATCTACGCACATTTGAATTACAGGGCAAAGCGAAAAGAAAGTATATAAACTAAATCTGACGCTATGGCAAAGCTTCAAATTTGTACTATAATGAGACTATTATGGAGAAAAAAACTATTAAATTTACTGCCACAAAAACTGTTCAAAAACCAACCACAGTTAAATTCCACACGAAAGATGGGAAGGCTGTGTCATTTAAAGCTATTGAAACAGTAAAAGTGAAAGAGCGAGTTAAATTTCAAGCGAAGAAAAAATGAATAAGATATATCTTGATACAAACATTTTCGTCTCCTATTATAGTGATGAAGATTCCAATAGGAAACAAAAAGAAGCCGTAATAGCGGCTTTCAAAGTATTTGAACAATTAGGTGATGTGGAATTATGGACTTCAATGTGGACAATTACAGAAATGGTAAAAGTGTTAATTCGTAATATAAAAATGGATCCAGAAATTGTTTCAGAAATTGAAAAGGAGCTTCTCAATGAATCCAGACTTTTAAATTTAAAGATACGCTTTGCAGATGTAAGTCCAATAAAAGACTATGATTTCAAAGAATTTTTCTATCATATTAGAAATGGAATACTAAACTATAATTCAGGAGTGGGAGATGTTATGCATAGCATTATTATGAAGAATAACGATATAAAGCACATACTTACATTTGATGGTAAAGATGATTTTAAAAAGATCCCCGAATTGACTGTTATAAATCCCAAAGATGTTAAATTAGACAAGTGATAGGAGTTGTCCTATTTGATTTAAAATAATTGCTGGATCAGGCAAATCTTTAAGCCAGTCAAAGGTTCTAAACCTGTCCTGCCAAGCGAGCCAAATTAAAAAAGCATCCTTTTTGGGTGCTTTTTTAATTTTGTTTTGAGTTGGGTAGGATTCGAACAGGAAAGGGGTCGGGAAAACGTGAGTTTTCCTGGGGTGGATGTATTGAAACCGCAAGGTTTCAAGGAGCAAAGCGACGTGAGATTCCTACCGCCGGAGCGGTGGAGTTTACTTCAAAAATTGGTGCGGGGTGAAAATCCTACCGCCGGAGCAAAGAAAATAAGGCTTAAAATCGCCTTGTTTTTTGTTTATATTTTATGATATAATTAACATCTAAAAATAATTTTGCATGAAATATGAAAATAACTTTATTTAAAAAATGGAATCTGGCAATAAAAATAGTTCCCATTCTAATTGGGATATTTATTTTAAAATTGATATTTCATAAATTTGGCTTTGAATACATTTCTCTCAATGCTTTGTTTACCAGTCTAATCGCGGCAACAACTTTTTTGATCGGGTTTCTTATAACCGGCGTTATTTCTGATTATAAGGAAAGTGAAAAAATTCCCGGCGATATGGCAGCCGGACTGGAATCTATTCATGATGAAATTTATATATTAGATAAAAACAAAGGTAACGAATCTACGAAAAAATATTTGAATTTCTACAAAGCTTTTTTAAATTCAATAATTGATTGGTTTTACCGAAAAGAAAAAACTAAAAACATCCTGGTGAAACTTCATCAAATGGATGATTATTTTTCCGAATTGGAAAGCATAATTCAGCCGAATTTTCTAGCTAGAATGAAAAATGAGCAGGGAAATATAAGAAAAATGATTATTAGGGTAGATAATATTAGGGATTTGTCTTTTATACAATCAGCTTATGCTATTGTTGAATCACTGGCCTTTTTCGTAATAACCGGGCTTCTGATTTTAAAAGTCGAACCTTTTTATGAGGCTCTTTTCTTTACGATGTTGGTTTCTTTTCTTATGGTTTATATGATTTTTTTAATTAAGGATTTGGATAATCCTTTTGATTATTCAAAAAATGGCGAGAACGGAACAGAGGTTTCCATAAAGCCCATTTATGATTTAATTGAAAGAGTGAAAGACAATAAATGATGCGCCTTGCATTATAATGGCTCTAACATTATCTATTGAGCGGAGCATCAAAGTTTACTTCAAAAAATAGTGTTGGGTGATATCCTACCGCTGGAGCTAGATATTGACAAAAGCGTATCATTACGATATGCTTTTTTGTTGGTTAAAAAACATTAGTTCATATCACTTATAGAAAGGGAAAAATCATGCTGCAGATACTTATTTTTGGAGGACTCGTTTTGGTGGGTTTTTTATGCGGATATTTTTTTCAAACAACAGTGCTAATTGTTCTTTCAGCCATTTTTATCGGAATCGGCATTATTTGGATGAAAAAGGCGCAAGAAATTGAAGGCGCATTTGCATTGTTCTACTTTGTGTGTGTAATTATTGTCGATGTGGCAAAATGGGTCACATGGTATTTCATCAACGACAAAAAATTTATCCAGGAATTTTTCAAGCAGTATGTTCTGAGATAGAGAAAAAGCTTGCCACGGAAAGCTTTCCGTCTCGGCGAGCTTTCTGTTTTTTAGGTAAATTTCAATTCAAATTCAACTAAGCTTTTCGTAATTTCTTCCCACTCAAAAGTTCAAAGTTTGTTCACCAGGGGTAGCTAGTGTCCGAAACCACTCTTTTTGAGTGGTTTTTTGATGGAAAATTAGTAAAAAACAAAAGGGATGGAAAGTGCTGATGCACTCTGCCATCCCTTGATTCTACATTTGGGGAATTCTTAATAAAACTCCCCGTTCTTCCTTCATGCTGGCGACAATCGATTCAGGTCGAATCAATTGTTCACCGCTAAACTTTACTTCTTTTCCTCTTTGTGGACAGGTTACGCTCCAGCAAGCAGCCGAAATAGTCTCTATTTTGACCGGGTAGCCTATTCCGTGGGCGTGTACTGTCATTTTTTGACCACAATCACAGCAACAACACTCAAATCTTTCACATGCATCCTCCAAGGATTTATAAATCATTGAAGAACGCTTCTGTTTTTTGGGTGTCGCTACGGGTTGAATCGTGATCACTGTTTGTCCCAGGAACTTCTTTTTTCGGTTGGTTTTTTTAACAAGAGCAGTTTTTTGAAGATTTTCTTCAGAAGTTCTAAATTCTATAATAGCCTTGTTTCTTCTGAATATTTTGGTTTCCCTGAGTCTCCGGAGCCTTTTCATGAGATCAGCTTCAAGTTTCAGGGCCCTTGCAATTTTCTCTTGCTCTTTTTTCAATTTCCTTTTCGGTATTCCTGGTTTATTTTTTTTGGCGACTACCTTCTTTCTTATTGGCTAGCATAATTAATATGAAGAACTATTGTGCCTAACTACATTTAATATAGCATAGCAAAGTGGTATCGGCAATTCTACTCAATAATTTTGCCACACATATTTTTTGTTGTATAATATTAATACATATTGAAATAAGTATTAAAAAACACAAACAATTATTTCTTTAGCTTAGGCTATCTGCTCTGGACAAAGATATAATTTTATGATAGGCTATAAAATCTTGAAGTTTAAGTAATGGTTCTTAATATTTATCAAAAAAGAAAGGGGATTGGCATGGACAAAATCGATTGTCAAAAAACAGGAAGCTTAGAGGGTAGCCAAAAGGCTGTTTATCTTACGAAGGAAATAGATAAAAGTGAGCTTTTATGGAAAAATCCAGCCGCTAATGATTTTGAGACAGGTTGGGAAATTTTTTCTATCGGCGACCGGGTTAAAGTTAAAACCAAAGATTCAATTTGGCGGGAAGGAACGATTGAAGAAACGCCCAAAGAAAATCTGAGAGCTATCATCGTCAAATGCGATGAAAAATGGCACGATGATATGGATTTCCATCGCGGAAGAGGAGCTTCGGTACTTGTTTTTGGGAGAACCAAAAACGAAATACTTTCGCAAATCAGAAAAATTAACCAATAGCTAAAAAAGCTTTCTTATAAAAAGGACAAAACAACAGCCATGGATTATAAGCAGAAATGCAATAATTCATGGCTGTTTTATTTTTTTGCCATGATTCGGCTTATATAAAAATTATGGTATAATTAAAATGTAGAAATTGAAATAATGCCTGTAAAAACGGATAATTGCAATAAAAAGATAAAAAATAAGTATTAAAATTATAATTTGTTGCCAAGGCGTATTAATAAGCATAAGTTTTAGAAAAAAATTTTGCAGCAACACACCAAAAATATCTTAATATCAGTTGTTTTTCTGATCCTGGCGGTGACTTTCGCGGGATTATTTTATCGTGTTTATAAAGAAAAAAAAGCCTTAGAACTGGCCAAAATAGAAATGCAAAAAAGAGAACAAGAAGCGATTGCTGAACAGAAAAGATTGGCGGAAAAGAACAAAATACCGGAAATTCCCAAAATTATTCCGCGGCCGAAACCGAAACCGGTTTCCATGAAAAAAATGAAAACTCATGGTTGTGTGGCAGACGGGTTGCTTTCGGAGTATAATCCGGAAAATGATAATTTTATTGATCTTATCAATCGATCCAACTGCTACTATCTGCACCGCGCTTCTGAAACGTGGCTGATGCCGCCGGACTTTGCCACCATGAATTATGTCATGGAACAGATAACCAAGAAAGATATTGTTTATGGCATGTTTATTGCTGAAGCTATTGATACCCGGGCTGATTATTATAATGTGGATACGCACGAAAAATTTGATTTTGAAAAAATGTGCCGGGAAAGCAGTGAAAATGTTTGGGGGGAACATTCCTGCAAGCCGAATTTTGCCAGCGAAGAATACCGCGAATATATAAAATACATTACCCGCAAAGCAATTGACTTGGGCGTGCAAAGTTTCACTTTCGGTCAAATTTATATGCAAGAAAGCGCCAAAAAAGATTATGCGCCGAGAATCATTAAAGATATACGTGAATATGCTAAAAAACAGGGAGTGGACATTGTTATAGGCGCGCAAACCGGCAGCATCACGGATCCGGAATATTTGGCGCTTTTTGATTATATCGAAGGCGGGGTGGGAATTGACAGTGAAGGCAATGTGGAAAATGGGCCTTGTCTTTCGCGCCGCGGCAGTTGCTGGGCGCTTTTGTGGCACAATGATTTTGCCAGCAAAGCTAAAAATGTTTTTTTACATCTGGACTGGTCTGGAATTCCGGATGACGACCTGGATATTTTTGCCCGCATGAACAAAGAAAAAAGATCTGAGACCATTAAAAATTTATATCAAAAATTTACTGCCAAAAATATGGGGTTTCTCATGCCTTTTATGGGAGTTTTATATAAAGAAAACAATGGTTGTTATGGGCCAAAAAAGAGATTCTATTCTCCAGGCAATGAATATTCCTGCCAGGACGAGGATGTGATCAATAAAATAATGGGGAAGTAAAATAGGACTTATAAATCGCAAGTCCTATTTTGAAAGTAATCCATAAATCCATGCGTATTAGTGCAATAGTGGGATTAAGCATATAATGAAAACGTTATAAGCTATAACTTATATATAAAATGTAATCATAAAACAAGATGCTGCAATCAATCAAAGAGAAGAAATATATCTTCGGGGCTATTATTATTGTGCTCATAATCGGAGGATATTATTGGTACAATAGATCAAAATCAAAAGATGTGGCTGTTCAATACAGGACAGCTAAGGTGGAACAAGGATCAATCACGTCTTCTGTTTCAGCGAGTGGGAATGTGGAAGTAGACCAGCTTTCCAATATTGATCCATCAATCAGCGGAACGGTCTATAACTTGTCAGTCAGCGTTGGCGATAAAGTTAAAAAGGGGCAACTGCTTTTTGAAATTGATAATGATGGTTTGGGAATCGAAGCTAATCGGGCCTATTCATCTTATCTTCAATCCAAGGCTTCTCTAGAAACAGCTAAAGCCGGCAAAAAAGAAGCTAAAAACAATTATGACGATGCAAGTTCCAGCGAAGAATCTATCATGAAGAAAAAATATGAAGCAGCCAAGATATCACTGGAAGTGGCAGAAAGAAATGTGCAGACCAGCTGGTCTTCCTATCAAGAGGCTCTTTCGGATGCTTCAGAAAGAAAAGTTGTTTCGCCGATTGACGGCACAGTCAATGAAATTAATATTGAAAACGGCGATAGTCTCAATAAATCTTCATCCAGCAATAGCAATGAAACACCGATTATTATTGGCGATCTTGGCACAATGAAAGCTAAAGTGGAAATTAACGAAGTTGATATTGTGAGCGTGCAAATAGGACAAAACGCCAGCATGACTTTTGATGCTGTTGATGAACTTAAGGTTACAGGCAAAGTTGAAAAAATTGATGCGCTGGGAACTCTTAACAGTGGTGTAGTTTCCTATAACGTGGTTATTTCTTTTGATTCACTGGACCCCAGAATCAAACCGCAAATGAGTGTTTCTGCTGAAATAATCACCGGTTCCAAAGAGGATATTTTGATTGTTTCCAACAGCGCTATTAAAGCCCAAAACGGCGAAAATTATGTGCAAATTATGCACAATGACGTGCCGGAAAAGCGCAAAATTAAGGTCGGTATTGCTAATGATACGAATACGGAAGTTGTCAGTGGCTTAAGCGCTGGTGACGTAGTAGTTACCCAAACCATAAACGCTAATTCAGCCAGCAATTCATCATCTTCAAGTTCTTCCAGCTCCAACAGCAACAAATCAAACAATAATGATCGGGGCGGCCCTCCAGGTATGATGGGATTCTAGAAAAATTCTAAGCACTAAAGTAATATTAATGATCGAGTGTAAAAATCTAACTAAAATATATAGAAATGGTGACGTAGAAACGGTGGCCCTAAACAATGTGTCTTTTGATATTGAAAAAGGCGATTTTGTTTCCATTATCGGACCATCTGGCTCAGGCAAGTCAACTCTCATGCACATTTTGGGCGCTTTGGATACGCCGACGAGCGGAACATATTTTTTGGATGGCAAAGAGGTTTCCAAACTGAGCGATGATGATCTTTCCGAACTCAGGCGAGATAAAATCGGTTTTGTTTTTCAAGCTTTCAATTTGCTACCGCGCACGACAGTTCTCCGCAATGTTATGTTGCCGCTTTTATATTCCAATAAAACCGAAGAAGAAAGAGTGAAAAAAGCCAAGGAATGTTTGGCTTATGCCGGCATGGAGGAAAGTAAATTTTTGAATCTTTCCAATCAGCTTTCGGGCGGGCAAATGCAAAGAGTGGCGATTGCCCGGTCGCTTATCAACGATCCGGCAATTATTTTAGCCGATGAACCGACTGGAAACCTGGATACTAAAACTAGCCAGGTTGTTATGCAAGCTTTTCAGGAGCTCAATAGTAAGGGGCACACTATTATTTTAATTACGCATGAAATGGATATCGCTAATTATGCCAAGCGCGTGATTCATATTCGAGACGGAATGATTGAAAAAGACGAAATCAAAAAATAAATTAAATCCCCACTAATTTACTAATCAATTACGAATATACTAATGTACGAAAAAATGATTAGTATATTAGTAAAAAATTAGTAATTAGTTGGAAGTTGAGTGGAATTTATAATTTTATGCTACGTGACCTACTTAAAGAAACAATTTGGTCGCTTTCTGCCAACAAAGTGAGATCAGGACTCACAATTTTAGGTATTATAATTGGGGTTGGATCGGTTATTGCCATGGTGGCGATTGGCCAAGGATCGCAAGCTTCTATTTCGGAAAAAATCGAATCCATCGGTTCTAATTTAATTATGATTCAACCGGGATCTCAAAGAAGCGGTGGAGTTCGAACTTTTTCCAGCATGAAAACACTGACAGAAGAGGATATGGATGCAATCAAAAGAGATGTTTCTAACATTGCTGCGATTGCTCCGGTGGATAGCGGACGCTATCAGATAACAGCCAAAGGCACCAATACAAACACGCAGACAGTTGGAACAACGCCTGAATATGCCAGCATTAAAAATATAGAAATGAATTTGGGAACTTTTATTTCCGAATATCATTCTAAAATTGCGGCCAAAGTCGCAGTTCTGGGTCCAGATACGCGGGACGATCTCTTTGGCGAAGACGCAGATCCTCTGGGTCAAACTATTCGTGTGAACGGGGTTGAATTCAAAATTATTGGTGTGACCAAAGCCAAAGGCAGCAGCGGAATGGGCATTTCCGATGACGTGGTTTATATTCCTTTCTACGCCTCGCAACATTATTTGACTGGCAATGATTATGTTAGTTCTATAAACATTACAGTTAGCAATCAAGATGAAATGACATCAGTTCAGGAACAAATTACTGAACTGCTACTCAAACGACACGGGATAACCGATTCCAGTTCGGCTGATTTTCGCGTCATGAATCAGGCTGACATTTTGGAAACAGCTTCTAGCATCACCGGCACACTCACACTTCTCTTGGCCTGCATCGCTGGCATCTCGCTTTTGGTAGGTGGCATCGGGATTATGAATATGATGCTAACAACTGTCACGGAAAGAACCAGAGAAATCGGTCTAAGGAAAGCCGTTGGTATTAAAAAATTATACATCAATCTGCAGTTTTTGGCGGAAGCCATCATGTTGACTTTCTTGGGCGGTTTTATTGGGATTGTTTTCGGCTGGATTGTTTCACTTTTGGTTTCGCAGTTTTCAACTCTCACAACCAAAATTTCAATCTCTTCAATCTTTTTAGCCTTCGGTGTTTCAGCTATTATTGGAATTGTGTTTGGTTTCTACCCTGCCCGAAGAGCTGCCAACCTTAGTCCAATGGAAGCACTAAGGTATGAATAAGAAACTTTGACTTTTACGGGGAGTATTATAATGTATAAATACTTCCTATGAATATGAAAACTTCAACAATTAAAGAAGCTCCTTTGGCGGACCGAATGCGACCCGAGAAACTCGCGGATTTTTTCGGTCAGGAAGAGCTCATTGGAGAAAAATCTTTTTTGCGCCAGGCGATTCAAAATGACAACGTGCCGTCGCTCATTTTTTGGGGACCGCCGGGGAGCGGCAAAACCACCCTAGCTTCCATTATTGCGCACGAAACCGAGGCGAACTTTGTGGAACTCAGCGGTGTTGCCAGTGGCAAGAAAGATCTTCTGGCAATTATTAAAGAGGCTAAAGAAAATAAAGAAAAGAAAATCAAAACCATTTTATTCATCGACGAAATTCATCGCTGGAACAAAGCGCAGCAAGACGCGCTTTTGCCACACGTGGAACATGGGGTTGTGACGCTCATTGGCGCGACCACCGAAAATCCAAGCTTTGAAGTGATTTCCGCTTTGGTTTCGCGTTCACGGGTTTTAGTTTTGAACAAACTGGAACCTGAGGACATTGAAAAAATTCTGGAGCATGCGCTCAAGGACAAAGAAAAGGGACTCGGAAATAAAAAAATAAAAATTGCCAAAGAAGTCATTTCTCACATTGCGAGGCTCGCCAATGGTGATGCGCGCATGGCGCTCAACACTTTGGAAACCGCCAGCTTTCAATCAGACAACATTACTTCCGAACTCATCAAAAAAGTTCTGCAAAAATCACATCTCTATTACGACAAAACCGGTGAAGAACATTACAATATTATTTCTGCTCTCCATAAATCAATGCGCGGCGGCGATGCCAATGCGGCGCTCTATTGGCTTGCTCGTATGCTCGAGGGCGGGGAAGAACCAAGATATGTGGCCAGGAGACTTCTCCGATTTGCTTCGGAAGACGTGGGACTGGCTGACAATTTTGCTTTGGTTTTAGCCAATAATGTTTTTGATGCTTGCCACAAATTGGGTATGCCGGAGTGCAGTGTGCACCTCGCGCAATTAGTAATTTATCTTTCCAAAGCGCCGAAAAGTGTCGAAGCCTATTTTGCCTACGGCAAAGCCAGGAAAGATGTGGAAGAATTTGGCAACCTGCCGGTGCCGATGCACATCCGAAACGCGCCGACGAAACTCATGGAAAAATTGGGTTATGGCAAAGGCTATAAATATACGCCGCTTGAAGATAGCACTGGTCAAGAATATTTACCCAAAGAACTTAAGGGTAGAAAATATTTATAGGTTAATGAAAAAATAAAAAATAATTTTTGCTTATAATTTATTTAAAAATTGCACGCGGACTTCTAGAGCTTAAATAATTGACTTTTTGTTCGTTTGGGTGTATAATGGATATATTGAAATAGATAGAGTTGAAACGGGTGACCACCCGTTTTTGCTTTATTTAGGGGAAATGCTGATAAAGTTAAATATTGTCCCGCACCAAATTCCGAAATTTATCCAAGCATAAGTTTGCTTCAGAAAAAATGAAAAAAAACAAAAAGAAAAACAAAAAAATAAGTCGCGCCAAAAAGTCCGCCCGAAATGAAAAAAAAACTTTGAAAAGGAAGGCGAAAAATAAAAAACACAAACGTGTTGTTTTAAAAAGCAAGAAAAAAAACAAGAAAATTTCAATTAAGCGGAAAAAGAAAGTTGGGGAAAAACTTAAACGGCGCAAAAAACAAAAATCTAAAAAACAAAACATAGTGCCTTTGAGTCTAGGAAAGATTCAGCCATCCAAAGCCAGAATTTTAGCCCTATTTATTTCAGTGATTTTTATGGCGACAGGCGTGGTTTTTATGGGTGTTTTCGAGCCTAAAGAAAGCCAAAATGGCCAGGTAGCGGGGGTGTCAACAGAAGCTGTTAAAAAGAATATTAAACTGGAAAGAGGCATAAAAAAGATGGTTGAAGGTTATCCGATTGAAAAAATGGCTCCTTATATTGCTAAAAAAAATCCTAAAACCGCTGCTTTTTTGGTAGCGATTGCCAAAAAAGAAAGCAATTGGGGAAAAAGAAAGCCAGTCTTGAATGGGGAGGATTGCTATAACTATTGGGGATTCCGTTTGAAAACAGAAAGAATGGGCAGCGACGGACATACCTGTTTTGATTCACCCAAACAGGCAGTGGATATGGTAGCCAAAAGGCTGGACGAACTTATTGAGGAAGAAAAAATAGATTCGCCTAATGATATGATTGTCTGGAAATGCGGCTATGGTTGCCAGAATGATAATAAAGACAAGAGCGAGCTTAAATGGATCAAGGACGTGGGCTATTATTATAATGAATTGGAGAGATATTTATAGATAAAACAAAAAAATATATTTGTTTACGAGAAAATATTTTTCAGTAAACGTTGTTGCAGAAGCAACAAAAAATATTTTTAATAAAGTTAATAAAACAAAAACAAACAAAAAAACAAAAAAGGACATGGCGTCCTTTTTTAGTTTGGCTTGTATTTTTTTGGCAGTTTGCTATAGTTTCTGGACGAAATATTAAACCAAAATGAATTTTGGTTGCAGTTATTTGAAATAAGAACAAAAACGTTTTTAGATATAACGCAAGAAAGGAGTAAGTTATGGATACAAAAAACTGTTGTGGGCATGTGCTTGAGTGGGAAATTGTTAGTTTGCAATGCCATACTTTTAAGGTTATGGAGGCACGGTGTACAGAATGTAGAAAAAGGTATACAAAAAGATCTGACAGTGAAGTTGTATACAGGAGCGAAGAGGGGAAAATAACATGTACAAATTGTAACTCGGAAGCCAAATTGGCAGAGATTTTGCATGATGTATCTGTTGGCCGGAAGAAAAGGACGGTCACTGAGTTTGTTCCCCATTGCCCTTGTTGTGAAAAACTGCCGTTGAAGCTGGCGCAATAAGGAATGTCAAAATGCCGCAATCTTTTAAATAAGAGATTGCGGCATTTTCTTTATCTAAAAATTTTTTTATGGTATCATGGAAAGCGTTGTTTTATAAAAATTAATTTAAATAAGCGAATATGCAAAATGTACAAGATGTTTTCAACAAAATTCGGGAAATGAAGAAGGAGCAAAAGGACATCCGGGATATGTATAAGGATGCCTTGGTGCAAGCGGATAAATATGAAGAAATTGTGGAAGAAATCAAAGTTCTCCGCGAAAAGAAAAAAGAAATTGAAGCCAGGATTCAGGCTGATTTGGGTCGCAGTTGGGAAAAATTTGAAGATTTGAAGTTACAAGTTGATGCTGAAAAAGAAATGTTGAATGACATTGCCATTTCAACTCTTATGAAAGGGGAAACTGTTGTTGCTAAAGATGAATTTGATAATGTCTATGAGCCGGTTTGGAAAGTTAATTTCAAGAAAACGAATTTAGGGCAAACGACAGAATAATTTTGTCCCCACTAATTTACTAATCCTGTACCAATATACTAATTTTCAGAGTTTATTTGTATATTAGTAAGAGATTTGTATTTTAGTCGGAACATGTTAGATATGAATAATAATTTTTGGCAAGAATTATCGAAAAAGAAAAAGCCGTTTTTTGCGTTGGCACCAATGCATGACGTCACTGACATCGCCACTCGGCAGATGCTGGTTAAATATGGAAAGCCGGACGTTTTGTTCACAGAATTTGTGGCCTCAGATGGCCTCATGGACAAGAAAGGCAGGCAAGTTCTCCTGAAAACTTTGCGTTTTTTTGAAAATGAACATCCGATTGTGGCGCAATTTTTCGGAGCCAAACCGGAGAACTTTCGTGAGTGTGCTAAAATTGCCAGAGAGCTGGGTTTTGACGGAATTGACATCAATATGGGTTGTCCAGACAAAAGCGTTGTTGAGCAGGGAGCGGGTGCAGCGCTGATCAAAAACCCGAAACGAGCCAGAGAAATCATCCAGGCGACCAAAGAGGGTGCTGGCGATTTGCCTGTTTCAATCAAAACGCGCATTGGTTTTAGCCAAAATGAAATCGAAACATGGCTCCCGGAAATTTTAGCCGAAAAACCGGCAGCGATTACGATTCACGGCCGGACTAAAAAACAAGCCTTTGTTGGGGGTGCTGATTGGGATGTCATCAAAAGGGCCGCAGAAATTGCCAAGGGCTCAGGCGTTGTTATTATTGGCAATGGTGATGTTAAAAGCATAAAAGACGGAATTTTGAAGGCCAGAAAAGCTAAAGTGCAGGGCGTTATGGCCGGGCGTGCCATTTTGGGCAATCCCTGGTTTTTCAATCGCAAGAAAAAAATCGAAAAAATTCCGCTTAAAGAAAGGCTGGAAGCGATGATTGAACACGCTCGAATTTTCGAAAAAGAATTGAAGGGTGTTCACCCTGTTAAATCCCCGCGAAGCGGGGTCGCCAAAGGCGAATTTAACAGGGTAAAGGGTTATGACGTGATCAAGAAGCATTATGCCACTTATGCCAGAGGATTTGATGGCGCCAAAGAACTGCGCGGGGAGCTTATGCAAACCAAAAACGCCAAGCAGGCGGAAAGAGTTGTCGAGAAATTTTTAAAAGAATATAATGAAAAAGTAATTTCTAAAAAATAAAACAGTGAATAAAAAAATTAAAAAAATATTCATTATCGCATTGATTATATTCGCAGTTGCATATTTAGCAGTTTTTATTTTCAGGGAAATACGAATATTTAATTTTCCGCAGCCATATAAAGAATATGCTCGTAAAAATTGTGGTATTATTAATACTTTATTTCCATTAAGTTGTTGTCTGGAAGTTGTTTATGAAAATGCAAAAGATAATGTTCCAGTGCCTGACAAGAATGGTTCGTGTCCTGATGATATGATAAAGGTTGCTGTGGGTTGTTTGGGAGCTCCTGAAGTATGTGTTTTAACACCGCATTTTATGAAAAAAGACTTTAATTAATAATGATTAAAAAATTTATGAAAATAATCATCCATTGGTTTTTGTCTGCTTTAGCAGTCGTCATCACAGCCTATCTGTTGCCACCTGACGCAGTTTATGTTAAAAGTTTTTTTGTAGCGCTGGTGGTAGCGGTGGTTCTGGGTTTTCTTAATAGTATTATTCGGCCGATTTTGATTGTCTTGACTTTGCCAATTGAAATTTTGACATTGGGACTTTTCACTTTCGTCATCAATGCCGGATTGGTTTTGCTGGCGAGCAATATTGTTCCAGGTTTTCATGTTAACGGTTTTATTTGGGCTTTGGTTTTCAGTCTGGTTCTTTGGCTAATTAATACGGTTCTGCATCTTTTTGAACCAAGCAAACATCATCACAGTAAGAAATAGAATTGTCATAATATTCAATAATTTATGCAGCAAAAAAACAAGCCGAAAATCGGATTAGCGTTGGGGAGTGGCGGAGCCAAAGGCTTGGCGCATATTGGCATTATTAAAGTTTTGAAAGAAAACAACATTCCCATTGATTTTATTGCCGGGTCCAGCATCGGAGCCATGGTTGGCGGTTGTTATGCGGCTTTGGGAGAAATTGATGAAATTGAAAAAGTGGCCATTAAGACGGATTCGCGGCGGATGTTGTCTCTTATTGATCCTGTTTTCAGCCGGGGCGGATTGGTGCGGGGAGAAAAAATTAAAAAATTTTTCGAACAGTTTGTGAATGGAATTGATATTAGCGATTGCAAAATTCCTTTTGTTTCAGTGACAACCGATCTCAAAAATGGTGAAACCGTTATTCTTAAAAAGGGAAAACTGTCTGAAGCGATTCAAGCCAGCATTGCTTGTCCACCCTTTTTCAAACCGGTGGAAATCGAATCGCGGGCGCTTTGTGATGGCGGACTTTCCATGCCAGTGCCGGTTGAGGTGGTCAAAAAAATGGGAGCGGACATTGTAATTGCAGTTAATTTGGATGGCTATCAGCCTAGCGATATCCACAAAGCGGGCGTGGTTTTTTTCAAAGCCGCGCAACGGACCATTTGGCTTCTCAGGCATCATCTTTCAGTTTCGAACATTAAAAATGCAGATGTTGTAATTGCTCCGCCAACCGGTCGGATGTATTGGAACAAATTTATTCGCGGAGAAAAAGTAATTTTAGCCGGAGAAGAAGCGGCCAGAGCGATTCTGCCGGAGATCGAAAGACTTATTAGGGAGAAGACAAGATAAAATATCAAAACACATTTTGTTTTAATGTGGACAGTTTCTGAAAAATATGCTATAATTGACATATGGAAGACTGAAAAAGCTTTATTTTAAGAGATTTTTAGAAGACGGGTGGAGCCTTCTTTTTATTTATCAACAAAAAACACAAAAATATATGAAAAATTTTGAAGAACAGCCGAAGCAAGAACAAAAAAATAAAAGTGAAGCAGATATGAAAAAAATGATTGCCGAATCTGTTGCGGCAGGAGATTATGAAAAAGTTGCTGCTTTAGCTAAAGAAACTCAAGAAAAACTCCGAAGAGGAGAATTGTCAGGTGAAAATCCGAAAAAAACAATGTATGAGGAAGCTCAAGATGAAGAAGATGTGCGTCAAGCAGCAGAAACTGAACGTCAAGCGGCAGAAAAAGCTGCTGAAGAAAAGGCTAGAATTGATAAAGAAGAGGCGGAAAAACTTGCTGCAATTCGTGAAAAAATACAAGGTAGCGGTACAGAAAATTCGCAAACTGAAACATCAACAGCAGAAAAAAACACAGAAAAAATTCAGGAAATAAAAGCGTCTCTAATGAGTTTGTTTAACTCTGCTGGTTATAATTCTTGGGAAGAAAAAAGCAAAGGAATTGGAGCAATAGAAGATGAGATTGATAAACTGGACCAAAAGTCACAAGAACAGCTGGGCGAAGAGTTCTTCAATGAAACTATCGGTAAAAATTATATTAACAATAAGGAAGCTTATCAAGTGTATCAATCACTTAAGGAAAGTGGCGTTACAAAAAAATTTCGCGAACTTGAAAATGCTCGCTTGAAAGAATGGAATCCTAATGGGCCTGGTTTTACACTCTAAAAGTATGTTTATTAATAAAACACTGCCTAAAATAAGTTAGCGGTGTTTTATTACTTTTCTTTCTCAATCTTATTCAGTAATTCTTTGACTTTCTGCACGCTGTCCCAGTCGTGTATTGAAATAGGCAAAACTTTGGAAGAAATTTTTTCCAATTTTTTTATTTTCTCATTAAGTTCTTCCGGCGAAACCATATCGGTTTTGCTGATAAAAATATATTCCGGTTTTTCTAATAAGATTGGATTATATTTTTCTAGTTCTTTCCTGATAGTTTTATAATCTCTAACCAAATCTTCTGACTCGGCTGAAAGAAAGTGAAAAAGAGTTTTCGTGCGCTCGACATGTTTCAAAAATTTGATGCCGAGTCCTTTGCCAGCGGATGCGCCTTCAATAAGTCCGGGAATGTCAGCCAAAATCAGACCGTAGTGAACGCCCAGGTTGGGTTCCAGCGTAGTAAATTGGTAGTTGGCCACTTTGGCGCTGGCGTTGGTTATTTCATTAAGAAGACTGGATTTGCCAACATTGGGAAGACCTACAAAGCCGACATCAGCAATAAGTTTTAGTTCCAAACGTAAATTAAATTGTTCACCCACTTGACCTTCCTCGAATTCTTTCGGGGTCATGTTAACAGAAGATCGGAATTTGAAATTTCCGCGTCCGCCTTTGCCGCCTTTGGCCACAACAATTTCCTGACCGACCTTGGTGATTTCTGAGTCTTCCTGAGTATCTAAATTGTGAATGACAGTGCCAACTGGGATTTTCACGACCAAATCTTGGCCATCCGGACCATCGCAAAACTGACCTTTGCCGTCGCGGCCATTTTCAGCTGCAACTTGTTTTTTGTAGCGAAATTGATTGAGGGCATTGAGATCGGAAACGCCCTGAAAAACGACATTGCCGCCATGTCCGCCGTTGCCGCCGGCTGGACCCAGGCTCATAAGGTTTTTGTTAAAAGCCACAGAGCCTTTGCCTCCGCAACCGGCTGTTATTTCAATTTTGACATCATCAATAAGCATATTGCTGGTAATAAAGATAACTGAATGATTATAATATAAATTCGGGGAAATGTAAAGAGTTAGCGTATAATATAAAAATTTTCCAGTTGTTTTTATTATTATTCATGATAAAATAGGGTTAATGGATGCGAAAAAGAAAAAATTCGTATGGTTTGTTGTATGGGCCCTGGTTGTGCCTGTTTTTGCGTGGTCACAACTAAGTTTTTACAAATCAGCCATGGCTGCAGATGAAGAAACTGGGGAAGTTAAGGAAAGTATTTCCGAAATTGAAGATAAAAAAGATGAAATTGAAGATGAAAAAGATGAAGTTGAAGACAAGCTTAAAAAAGAACAGAAAGCTTTGGAAAAAAAGCAGCAGGAACTTTCTCAGGTACAAGGTTCTCTCTATTACACTCAATCTTTAATCAGCAAGACTCAGTCAGCATTAGAAGACGTAAAACAAACCATAACGCGCAAAGAATTGGAATTGGTTAATTTGGACAACCAGATAAAATTAAAAGAAGAATTGCTTAAAAGTTTTTTGCAGGAAATATATTATATAAAAAGCAAGCCGATTTTGGATGTTGTTCTGGAAGAGAAGAATTTTTCAGATATTTTTTCCAACGTTAACCATCTAATGACATTGGAGGAAAAAATTGCGGCCATTTCTGCAGATTTAGCGAAAACAAAAACTCAAATTGAACAGGACAAGGTCAAATTGGCTGATATGAAAGAAGAACACGAAGACGTTTTGGAGCAAAAAATAGATGAAAAACAGGGTCTTTTGGCAGACAAAGCGGAAGCTGCCAGCGCTGTGGCCGAAAAAGAAGCTACAGTTGAAGAACTGCAAGCCAAACTAGCAGAATTGGAAAGCGACTTGAACGTGCTGACTGGAAAATCATTTAATGCCAAGGATATCAGGGAAGCAGTAGAATATGCCAGTGAAAAAACCGGTGTTCCTAAAGGTGTGCTCTATGGATTTTTGAAAATGGAAACAAACTTGGGTGCTAACACGGGACAGTGTACATACAAAGAGGTGGAGAAAGTGGCGGTGGCGAGATATAAAAAATATGGATCGAAATATAAAGCTTCAATAGCGCTTCTTTATAAAAGACAAGACCTTTTTTATGATTTAGTGGATGATTTAGGATATAGCAAAAATAAAAAAGTTTCTTGTTCGCCAAGCGGATATGTAGGCCAAGGAGGAGCTATGGGTGTGCCGCAGTTTATGTCAGATGTTTGGAATGGATATGAATCAAGCATATCTGCCAATACCGGGCATAAGACGCCGGATCCATGGGATTTGACGGATGGCGTTATGGCAATGGCGCTCAAATTGAAAAAAGCCGGTGCCACTTCCGACAGCGCTTCGGCCATCAAAAAAGCTTCCATAAATTATTTGGGAACCTTCTATGCCAACTATTACAATGGTATAGTATATTGGGCAAAGAATTATAAGAAATTATTTGATTAAATTATGAAAAATAAATTTTACATTACAACTCCAATCTATTATACAAATGCCAAACCGCATATTGGTCATGCCTACACGACCATTGCTTGCGATGTGTTGGCACGCTGGAATCGTTTGCAGAATAAAAAAGTTTTCTTTTTGACCGGAACTGATGAGCATGGAATGAAAATCCAGAAAAAAGCCGAAGAAGTTGGCAAGAAGCCGCAAGAATTTGTAGATGAAATTGTTGGCGAATTTAAAAATCTCTGGAGCGCAGAAAAACTCAATATAAAATATGACAATTTTATCCGTACGACTGACGAAGCGCACATGAAAGCAGTGCAAAAGGTTTTACAAACACTTTTTGATAAAGGCGCAATATATAAAGGGGAATATGAAGGTTTATATTGTACCGGCTGCGAGCAATTTTTAAATGAAAGCGATCTGGTTGATGGAAAATGCCCTGATCATAATGCTGTTCCTGAAAAAATGAAAGAAGAATGTTATCTGATGAAAATGACTACTATTCAGGAAGATTTAATTGGAAAAATAGAATCGAATGAATTTGAAATTGCTCCGAAAAAATATAAAAATGAGATTCTATCTTTTTTGAAGAGCCAAACCTTGAGAGATGTTTCCATATCCAGAAAGAATGTTTCTTGGGGCATACAACTTCCTTTTGATTCTGAACACACGACTTATGTTTGGGTAGACGCTTTCTTGAATTATTTAACTGGTTTGGGCTGGGAGGGTAATGAAAAAGAACTTCCGGAATTTTGGCCAGCCGATATAAACATGATCGGCAAGGATATTCTGCGTGTCCATGCGACAATTTGGCCGGCAATCTTGCTACATCTCGGAATTAAACTGCCTAAAATGCTTTTTACCCATGGGCACATTCTTTCCGGGGGCAAGAAAATGAGCAAGACACTGGGCAATGTAATTACAATCGACGAAATGCTTTCAAAATTCGGAACAGACGGCACCAGATATCTTCTAATGAGCGGAGGAACATTCGGGGAAGACCTTGATTTAACTATGGAACGGATGACGGAGAAATATAATGCCGACCTCGCTAATGGACTGGGAAATTTGGTTTCACGGGTTATTAAACTTAGTGATAAGCTTAATATTAATTTAGAAGCTTCTATAGAGGCCTCTACGGAGCTGAAGAAATTTTTAGATAAATTTCAAATAGACAAAGCATTGGAATTTATTTGGGAAAAAATCAGCGAAGATAATAAATTTATTGAAGATAATAAGCCGTGGGAATTGGCAAAATCAGACGAAAAGAAATTTAGAGAAGTGATGCAAAAATTGCTGGATGACTTGGGCTTGATTTCTCAGCTACTACTGCCATTTTTACCCGAAACAGCTGAAAAAATTCAAAAAGCGCTGGAAACAAAGCAAGTTGAGCCGCTTTTTCAAAGAATAAAATAGGTATACAAACGAATTTACAAATCTATTACTAATAAGAGGATATGCAAAATTTGAACGCAGGGAATATTTTTTTGGTTTATTTGTATATTTGTATATAATTTGTAATTTTGTAGGAGTATGAAAATAGCAATCAGTGGCAATATTTATATGTTGCCGGACATCATGGAAGTTCAGGAATTGTTGGAAAAACGCAAACATAAGGTCATTCCAATTTTTAAATATCTTGATCAGCTGGAAGAAACGAACGAAAAAAGAAAAGAAAAAAACAGGATATCTTTTTTTGATAAACTGAAAAAATGCGATGCGCTTTTGGTGGTTAATAATACCCTGAAAAAGGGCCGGAAAAATTATATCAGCGGCAGTTCTTTTCTGGAAATGGGATTTGCGCACGCGCTGGGTAAAAAAATATTTCTGTTGCAAGGAATTCCGGAGCTGTCTTATAGGGATGAAATTATGGCGATGAAGCCTGTAATATTAAACGGTAGGTTAAGTGGAATAAAATAAAGAAGAGGCTCGCGTACAGACGAACCTCTCTAATTGAATTTAATGCTTAGCCAGACCCGCGGGCTGGGAATTCGACCTGAATATTTCTACGGACACAAGCGTAGTTGAGAAGGCCTTTTTGTTGAGACGTCCTTATCCAATATCCATTCGAAACACCTCTGTACAGGTGCAGGATCTTCTAGTCTGTCGACGGCCGCGACATTGTCGCCTTTGCTAAGAGGGGAAGATTAGATTTGCCCTTTCATTCCTGCCTTAATTACAAGGCTCTCCATTGGAGACTTCATTAAATCCAATATATCAATAATTATTTATAAACAAAAATCTGTCAATATGCAATTTTTCGATTCTCATGCTCACGTGAATTTCTCCGCTTTCAAAGAAGATGGGGAGGAAGTCCTCAAAAAATGCCTCGCAGAAGGCGTTTTTGTTGCGAACGTGGGTTCGCAATATTCGACCAGCCAGCGGGCGGTTGAATATGCGCGCAAATTTGAAAATGGAATCTGGGCCATTGTCGGCATTCATCCGATTCATCTCAAAGAAGGTAGTTTTAAATACAGCGATCCTGATGAAGTTGAAGAAGTTAACATTAAAACCAAAGGCGAGGAATTTGAATATGAAAAATATTTAGAATTAGCCAGAGATGAAAAAGTGGTGGCGATTGGTGAAATTGGTCTGGATTATCATCATTTTGAAGAAAATGATGATGTTGAGGTTTTAAAAAATAAACAAAAAGAAGTTCTCCGGAAATTTATTGAACTGGCGAATGAAGTCGGAAAACCGGTGATGCTCCATTGCTGGGACGCCTATGACGATCTTCTGGAAATTCTGCAAAATAATCCAGTTGAAAAGAAAGGAATTTTGCACAGTTTTGTCGGCAGTTATAAAACAGCCAACAAATTCATTGAACTGGGCTACAAAATCGGACTTAATGGCATCATCACCTATGGTGAAAGTTATGATCGTTTGATCAAAGAAATTGATCTTCGAAACATTGTTATTGAAACCGACTGCCCATATTTGACTCCGAGGCCGATGGAAAAAGAGAAGCGCAACGAGCCAATTTACGTAAAACTGGTGGCCGAAAAGATCGCAGCTCAAAAAAATATTTCGGTGGAAGAAGTAGCGGAAGTAACAACTCAAAATGCCAAAAAAACCTTTGGCATCTAAAAAATTTTAGGGTGTTGACTTTTTTGGAATTTTACGAGAAAATGTATATTAAAGTTTGTATAGGGGAACGCATCTTTTGGGGCTATTTGTCACACATTTGAGTTTTTCTACAAATGTTTGTCAAATAACTCGAATAATTAGGCGTCTCGGGTTATTTTTTTTATGAAAAAAGATCAAAAACAAAACCCGTCACTAGCGAGTGACAGGTCATGGTCAGCATTAAGTTTTGCATGGGAACTTGGTTATTCAATTGCTATTCCGATTGTGCTGTTCACGCTGGGTGGGCGATTGCTGGATAAAAAACTGCAAACGTCACCGTGGTTGCTTTTGGTCGGACTATTTATCTCAATAGTTGTCACATTCTGCATAGTTTATAAGAAGTTAATGGAAATAATCAGAAGCGAAGAATTAAAAAATAAACGCGAAGAAAGCAACAAAAGTTTGTAGAAAATGAATTTATCTATGAACTAATAACCAATAACTAAAATGGAAATTTCTTTATCACCAGAATCACTTTTTCATATTGGCAGTTTTCCGATTACCAATACGTTGGCAATGACTTTTTTGCTTAGTTTGCTGATTATTGTAGTTGCTTTGGTTTTGCGCAAACGTCTGAAACTTATTCCCAAGGGGTTTCAAAATGTTTTTGAGTATGTGATCGAAGCCTTGCTGGACCTTATAGACAGTGTGACTCAAAACAAGGAACAATCGAAAAAATTCTTTCCGATTGTGGTTACGATTTTTCTTTTTGTCATCCTGTCTAATTGGATTGAATTGATTCCGGGCTTGGGAACAATCGGAATTAATGAAAATTTGCACGGCAAAACAGTGCTGGTTCCCTTTATCCGTAGCGCTTCAGCCGATTTGAATGTTACTTTGGCCATTGCTCTCATTTCCGTTTTCACAATTCAGTTTATGGGCATTGCTGCAATCGGAATTTCCAAATATGCCGGAAAATTTTTTGTTAGTCCATTTCATAAGCCGTATTTTATCGGAACTTTCGTGGGAGCTCTGGAACTCATCAGCGAATGCGCCAAGATTGTTTCTTTCTCCTTCCGTCTTTTTGGAAATATTTTTGCCGGGGAAGTGCTTTTGATTGTAATGCTGAATCTGGTTCCATTTTTGGTGCCACTCCCATTTTTATTTTTGGAATTGTTTGTCGGATTTATTCAAGCGTTGGTTTTTGCTATGTTGACATTGGTGTTTTTGAAAATGGCCGTGACTGAATCTAGCCACTAGTGCTTAATATAAATAATAACCTACTAAAATACGAATTTTATACTAATATACTAATTAAATTTAAAAGCACATTAGTATATTAGTAAGAGATTAGTAATTTAGTCGGGTGTTGATTAATTTTTTAACCCATACTCTATTTATTTTCCCCACAGGAGAGAAAAAATAAATAAGGTATGAAAAAAATATGGATGCAGAAGCAATGAAATCATTGGGCGCAGCTCTCGCCATTGGCCTCGGAGCCATCGGGCCTGGCATCGGAATTGGACTTTTGGCTTCAAAAGCTATGGAGTCGATCGGACGTAATCCGGAAGCTACCTCAAAAGTGCAGACAGCCATGATCTTGGCCATCGCTTTTACCGAAGCTATCGCCATCTACGCATTGGTAGTCGCATTGATTATCAAATTCGTTTAAGCAGTTTGTAGTTCATGGTTCGTAGTTTGTAGACTGCGGACCAAAAACTGCGAATTGGAATTTTCTCCACTTTTCTTTTACACAAAAGAAAAGTGGAAGAAAAGAAAACTTCGCACCCAGATGAAGTGCTGTGGAAAATTCTAAGCTCACTCGCTAAAATTTACACTTCGCTTCGCTACGTTTCAAAATTTTTTAACGCTCACTCGCTTGAATTTTCTTACGCACTTCATGGGGTGCGGAAAATACGAAAATTCTCTCTAATAATTGATAATTACAAAACCATTATGGAATTACTTACAAATCTAGGTATTAATGGAAAATTGCTCTTGGCACAAATCGTGAATTTTTTGGTGCTACTTTTTGTACTCAAAAAATTTGCCTATGGTCCAGTGCTGAAACTTTTGGAAAAACGTACTAAAAAAATCGAAAAAGGACTCAAAGATGCTGAAGAAGCACAAAAGAAATTGGTTGAAATTACGGAAAAGGAAAAAGAAGTTTTGGCCAAGGCCAGAAAACAAGCGCAAGAAATCGTCGCAAATGCGGAAAAAGTAGCACTCAAGAATAAGGAAGAAATTGTTGTTGCCGCCAAGCAGCAGTCAGAAAAAATCCTTGTTGATGCGGAAAAGAAAATTGAACTCGAAAAAAACAAGATGCTTTTGGAAGTTAAGACAGAAATTGGAGGACTCGTGGCTGTGGCAACAGAAAAAATTATTGGTGAAAAAATGGATAGTCAAAAAGATAAAGAATTAATTGAAAGAGCAATAAAATAATTGGCATATGAAAGTATCTCCAGCGCAATATGCGCGAACATTATTAGAGCTGACAGAGAATAAGACTGAGAAAGAAATCAGCGCGGTGGTTTTGCGTTTTGCCGAGGTTATCAAAAGAGACGGGCAACTTAAAAATGCCAAGATTATTACGGAAAAATTTTCTGATTTATATAATGAAAAACATGGAATTGTCGAGGCAGAAGTGATTACAAAAAGTAAAATAGATGACAAAGAATTGAAGGAAGTCGAAAATTATATCAGAAAAAAATATGCAGCGAAAGAAGTGGTGGTGAAAAATGTTTTGGATGAAAGCATCCAAGGCGGAATGATTGTGAGAGTCGGGGATGAAGTGCTGGACGGATCGATAAGCGGGCAGCTGAGGAAGTTGAGGAAAGAATTGGTGAGATAAAAGAATTTGTCATTCCCGCGAAAGCGGGAATCCAGAAAGTTTTTTGAAATTCGTATACTAACTTTTCTTTCTAGAAAGAAAAGTTACAAAAGAAAGTCGCGCCAGGATGAAGATACTGTGGCAAGCGCTTCGTTCTTCGCTAAATTTTCTATTTCGGGCTCAGAGAAAATTTTTAACGCTCATCACTCGCGCTTTGTCCGCCTCGGCGAGCCTCGAGCGAGACGGGCCTACGTACTTCATATGGCGCCCTTGAAATGCGGAATGCAAATTCAAAAATGCAATTCAGGGTTTAATTGATTAAAAATTAAGCACTGATAGTACTTTTGAAAAAACTGCCGGCTTATTTAGATAGTTAAGCACGGCAGTCAATTAAAAAATTGGATGATTTAGGATTTATAAAACTGTACAGCTATCCATACGTCAGTATAAAATCCTGATGGAAATTTTGTTTTGTTGGTTAAGTTATATTCACCAAATAGTACGGCAGTAGCTTTTTCAAGAGAGAATTTGCTTAATTGTCTTTTTTGTATTATTTCAATTGCTTTTTTCTGGACAATTTCTTGATTAGGCTTTATATCTACCCACTCTCCTTTAATGTTAGAATTATCCCATTCACAGTCTTCAATGGAAAAATTTAACAGTTTTGGTTTTCCAACAGGTTTTCCTTGAGGATTAATAAGTATTTTCATAATATCTCCTTTTGTTAAAGAAATTTTTGTTTAATAATTGTGATAAATTATCAACTTAATAGTATATTTTAGAATAAACAAAATGTCAAATATATATGCGGTTAAATTATTAATAAGTTCACGAGTTCACGAGTTTTTAAAATAACGCGTTAACCCGTTAACACTTTAATAAAGAATAATATAATAATATTATGAACAAAGATTTTATCGTAGAACAACTTAAAAAACAAATCGAAAACTTCAAGACTGAAGTTGCGACGGAAAAAGTCGGCAAAGTGGTGGAGGTGGGCGATGGCGTGGCTCGCATTTCGGGACTCTCCGACATTATGGCTTCAGAAATGGTAGAATTTCCAAATGGTGAAATTGGAGTGGCGCTTAACTTGGAAGAAGATCGCGTGGGCGCAATGGTTTTGGGAAATTTTACGGAAATCAAGGAAGGCGACGAAGTGAAGGCGACTGGTAAAATTCTGTCTATTCCAGTGTCAGATTCCATGATTGGGAGAGTTATTAATCCTTTGGGTAGTCCAGTGGATAGCAAAGGCGAATTCAAAACGGATAAATATTATCCAGTGGAAAAAATTGCGCCAGGTGTTATTACCAGAAAAGGCGTGCATGAGCCGGTGCAAACCGGCATTAAAGCGATCGATGCTTTGATTCCAATTGGACGCGGACAACGCGAACTTATTATTGGTGACCGCCAGACTGGCAAGACTGCGATTGCTATCGACACTATCATCAATCAGAAACCCGCCTCGACTCGCGGAGATGACCGCTCGTCGACGCGAGGCGGGGGGCAGAAACCCATGAAATGCATTTATGTAGCAGTCGGACAAAAGGAATCCAAGATTGCTCGCATCGTGGGCGAACTCGAAAAAAATGGCGCGATGGAATATACCACTGTGATTGTGGCGGGTGCTTCGGACAGTGCCGCGCTTTCCTACATTGCTCCGTATTCCGGTTGCGCGTTGGGCGAATATTTTATGGACAAAGGTGAAGACGTGCTCATAATTTTCGATGATCTTTCTCGTCATGCTTGGGCCTATCGTCAGATTTCTTTGATTTTGAAACGCCCACCAGGACGCGAAGCTTATCCGGGCGATGTTTTCTATCTGCACTCAAGACTTCTGGAAAGAAGCGCCAAGCTTAATGAAGATTTTGGCGGCGGTTCGATGACGGCTCTGCCAATCATTGAAACGCAAGCCGGCGACGTGTCCGCCTACATTCCAACCAACGTGATTTCCATTACGGACGGACAAATTTTCTTGGAATCAGATTTATTTTATAAAGGTGTGCGACCAGCGCTCAACGTTGGTATTTCCGTTTCGCGTGTCGGTTCTAGCGCGCAGATTAAGGCGATGAAAAAAGTAGCCGGCAAACTTAAATTGGACTTGGCGCAGTTCCGCGAACTCGAAGCTTTTGCGCAGTTCGGATCAGATTTGGATGAAAAAACCAAGGCACAAATCGAACGTGGCAGAAGGACAGTAGAAATTTTGAAACAAGGACAGTATGAACCAATGACAGTGGAACACCAAGTAGCTATTCTCTATGCCTTGGCCAATGGATTCCTGGATGATGTAGAAGTTGAAAAAGTCAGGGAATGGGAAAATGATTTCCATAAATTCATGGACGCGCAAGCCAAGGATGTTATCAAAGCAATTGGCGAGAAAAAAGAATTGAACGATGAAGTTGTGGCAGGATTGGAAAAAGCAATTAAAGAATTTAAAGAAGTTTATATGGAATAAAATGTTATGGCAAGTTCAAAAGACATTCGACGTCGAATAAAATCTATAAATAGCACCAAAAAAATAACTCGCGCTATGGAGATGGTTAGCGCTGCTAAAATGAGAAAAGCTGTTGCCAGCGTTATTGCGATTCGTCCTTATGCTCACAGCGCTTGGAGCGTACTGACTAATTTGGCCAGAGCTTATGAATCGCATGGGCGCGGACTTTTGGAAATCAGGGAAGTCAAAAGCGTTTTGATTGTGGTGGTGACATCAAATCGCGGACTTTGCGGATCATTCAACACTCAAATTGCCAAAAAAATAAAAGATGAAATTTTGCATCCGGAAAAATTGAAAATCAACCGCATTAACGGTAAAAAATTGGATTCGAAAATTAAAGATGAAGACCTCCGGATTGATTTTATTGTAATTGGGAAAAAAGGCGAGGGGATTGTGCGCAAACTTCACCCTGTTAAATCCGCCGAAGGCGGTCCTGCTTCGCAGGAATTTAACAGGGTAAAGCAGGAGATTATTGCTTCTTTTGCGGATGGCGGTCAATTTGTTTCAGCCAATGATATCAAACCGCTTTCCAAAATTGTGATTGATGATTATTTGAATAAAAAATATGACAAAGTAGTGGCGATTTATACCGACTATCTCTCAACGATTGTGCAGAAAACCCGTATTCGCCAGATTTTGCCGATTTCTAAAATTGATATCGAAAAACAGATTGCTGAAATGGATGTGATTGCCAAAGAATATGGGCTTTCTGAGTCAGTAGTGGAATATAAAGTGGAACCGAGTCCGCGGGAAGTTTTGGAATTTATTATTCCGCGCCTGATTGAAATGCAGCTTTTCCATGCGATTTTGGAATCGAAAGCTTCGGAAGAAAGTGCGCGCATGATGGCGATGAGAAATGCGACGGATGCGGCGGGAGAAATGTCGGAAGATTTGACGTTGGCTTACAATCAGATCAGGCAGGGAAAAATTACGCAGGAAATCGCGGAGATCAGTGCTGGCCGCGCTGCTCTGGAATAAAAAGTTTTTTGAAATTAATTCTCCACTTTTCTTTTACGCAAAAGAAAAGTGGAAGAAAAGAAAACTTCGCACGCGGATGAATTTCTGTGGCAAATTCTAAGCTCGTTCGCTAAAAAATCTAACTCGTCCCGCCAAGGCGGGACTCAGACAGAGATTTTTCTTAACGCTCATTCGCTTGAATTTGCTGACGAAATTCATAGTGTGCGGGAAATGCAAGAAATGCAAATTCAAAAATGCAATTCAGGGTTTAATTAAAATTAAATTCTGATAGTACTTTTGAAAAATAAAAAAAGTAGCCCATCCGGAAGATTCGGACAGGCCCTAGTTTAATATTTGATTATTCTTCGTATTTTTTAAAATATTGAAATACTAAAATAATCGAAAAAAATACGCCAAGTGTGTCAGGTGCAAGTATCCACCATGACTTTATTGTCACGGCATAGCATGCTCTGACCACATAAACACTTAGTGGAAGAGCGGTCATTAGAAAACTTAAACCACTCTTTCTTTCGCGATGGTTTTTTATGATTTGGCTGGGTAGCGCAACCAAGACCATCGAAACTGCTAAAATTAATGTAAAGAAACCAAATACATTTTCCATTTTTATTCCTCCCGAAGAATATTTTGTATTTTTTTGCTAACTTTTAATTATACTCCAAAATAACGAAAAAGTCAAGCCCGCAAAGTTGCTTTGCAACCACGTGCCAAGGCCTTGGATTCTGATTAGTGGATTTTACCTAAAATAAGCCTAAAAAGTTATAAAGTTCATAAAGTTTATAAAGTAAAATTCGTAAACTTTTAAATTTTGTAATTAATTGATAATTAGCTAACAAGCTAAAGAAGCTAGTGAAGCTAATGAAGCTAATATATGAATAAAGGAAAAATCTCGCAGATAATTGGTCCAGTAGTTGATGTGGAATTCGGTGACAAGTTGCCGGAAATTTACAGCGCGCTGGAAATTAATTTAGATGCAAAATCTAAATTGGTTGTCGAAGTAGCTCAGCATCTTGGTGGCAACAAAGTGCGCGCGGTGGCTATGGGTTCGACCGACGGACTAAGTCGTGGCATGGAAGCTCAAGACACAGGCGCACCAATCAGCGTGCCGGTCGGGCAAAAAACGCTTGGCAGAATGTTTAATCTGCTTGGAGAACCTATTGATGGAAAGGAAAAAGTCGAGATTAAACAAACTTTACCGATTCACAGGGCTGCTCCGAAATTTTCCGAACAATCAACTGAAGCTGAAATTTTTGAAACTGGTATAAAAGTTATCGATCTAATCTGTCCTTTTGTTAAGGGTGGAAAAGTCGGACTTTTTGGCGGTGCTGGCGTGGGCAAGACAGTGGTGATCCAGGAGCTTATCCGCAACATTGCACAGGAGCATGGAGGCTTTTCAGTTTTTGCCGGAGTCGGCGAAAGAACACGTGAAGGCAATGACCTCTATCATGAAATGAAAGAATCAGGCGTGCTGGAAAAAACAACCATGGTGTTTGGACAAATGAATGAACCGCCGGGAGCCCGCCAGCGCGTGGCGCTTTCCGCTCTCACTATGGCAGAATATTTCCGCGACCAAGAAAATAAAGACGTGCTTTTGTTTATCGACAACATTTTCCGTTTCACGCAGGCTGGATCAGAAGTTTCAGCGCTTTTGGGACGCATTCCATCAGCCGTGGGCTATCAGCCAACATTGGCGGAAGAAATGGGAAAATTGCAGGAAAGAATAACCTCAACCAAGAACGGATCGATTACTTCAGTGCAAGCTGTGTATGTGCCAGCGGACGATCTGACTGATCCGGCGCCAGCCACAACTTTCGGACATTTGGATTCAACAGTTGTGCTTTCAAGAGGACTATCGGAACTCGGAATATATCCGGCGGTAGATCCATTGGATTCCAGTTCAACAATTTTGGATCCGAAAATTGTCGGACAGGAACATTATGAAGTGGCGCGCGGCGTGCAGAGGGTTTTGCAAAGATATAAGGATCTGCAGGACATTATCGCTATTTTGGGCATGGAAGAACTTTCAGATGAAGACAAAATTACAGTGACACGGGCCAGAAAAATCCAGAAATTTTTGTCGCAGCCTTTCTTTGTGGCCGAACAATTTACAGGAACGCCTGGCAAATATGTGAAACTTTCAGATACGGTCAAAGGTTTTAAAATGATATTGGATGGCGAATTGGATGATGTGGCGGAACAAGACTTTTATATGAAAGGAGATATAAGCGAAATTAAAAAGTAATTTTTTAATTTTATGGGTTTACAAATAAATTTCAAAATAATAACTCCGGAAAAGGTTGTTTATGAAAATGAAGTTGATCAAGCAACATTGCCGGTAGCCAATGGAGAAGTGACAATTCTGCCGAACCACAGAAGCTATATTGCTTCTCTTAAGCCTGGAGAGATCAGGCTGAAAATGGGAGAAAAGGAAAAACTGTTGGCGACTTCCGGAGGCTTTATTGAATTTAATAAGAATACGCTTATAGTGTTGGCTGACACAGCAGAACGTGCTTCTGAAATTGATCTTAAGCGAGCCGAAGAAACCGCTAGGCAAAGAGCGGAAGAACTCAAAAAAGAAAAAATCACCATGAGTGAAATGGAATATGCCAAAGTGGCAGCGGCGATTGAAAAAGAATGGGCGCGGGTCAGAGTGGCCAAAAAGCATCACAGTAAACATGGGATAAAAATAGATTAATATAATTAATGACAAATGACTAATTTCCAATGTCAATTCAATGTCAAAAACCAAATTTCAAATAAATAATTAAAGTATTTTTTGTCATTTGGATTTAGGATTTTATTTGTCATTAGTCATTAGAAATTTGACATTAAAATTATTCTTATGAAACTATTATTTGGCTATAAGGATGTTCACTCTTGCGAAGCTGTGGTTTTGTGCTGCATTGATTTCCGTTTTTGGAAAGAAACCGTGGAATTTGTGGAAAAAGAATTAGGGATAAAAAGTTTTGATTTTCCATCGCTGCCAGGTTCTGCTAAGGCCATCAATGAAAGTCAGGATGAAACATTTGTTTTCGGATGCATAGACGTTCCCGTCAACCTGCATCATGCCAAAAAAATTGTTATTGTAAATCATCAGGACTGCGGTGCTTATGGCGGATCAGCAAATTTCAATGGCGATGACGAAGCTGAACAAAAATTTCATACGGAAGAACTTCAAAAAGCCAAAGAAAAATTGTCAGCCAAATATTCAGACAAAGAAATTATTTTGGTTTATGCTGTCCTGGACGAAGAAAAGAAAAATATTGAATTTAAATTGGTTTAATTTTTACCGGAATTTTTTAACAGAATGCTTGCCGGATTTTTATTTTTTGCAAAATCATGTTATAATTTTAGAAACACAATTTAAATTAAAAAAATATGACAAAAATAAAAATAAATTTGTTTGAAAAAATATCAAAAAATAAAATAGCGATTGCACTGGGCGCAGCTTTTATTTTAATTGCGATATTGTCAGTCGGAATTTTTGCAGAGCACAGGAAAATAGAAAAGATGCAGAAGATAGTTTACTCTAACACAAATCTATATAGCAAAATTTCAAATTTTCAACAAGCTGGTTTAGAAAAATCCTCAGTGGCGGAAAGTTCGGGAAATGCCCGGCCTGAAAAAAAACATAAAATATTTTCCGGATTCGCAAGCAACTTGGTAAACAGCAATTATGCCGGACAGAATATGCGTGATAATATCTGGTTAATTTTAGCGATCAAATCGATTTTTCTTGTAACCATGATGGCTATTTTGTTTGTTCTTATCAAAAGATCAATTAAAAATTTTCGAAATAGAAACAAAAAGCCGTCTTCTCAGACAGTCAAACAGGCCGTGAAAAATAGACCTAGGGCAATAAAAAAGGCAAAAAGAAAATAAAAATAAACAAATCCCGCTAGAAATAGCGGGATTTTTTTGTGCCCGAAGAGAGACATCTCACTCGTTCCGACAAGTCGGAACTCTTTGAAACCTTGCGGTTTCAATGCTTCCACCGCGGGAAAACTCTTGTTTTCCCGACCCCTTTCTTTGTTCGAGTCTCAATCAACAAAAAACAAAAAACTTCCCAAAGGAAGTTTCTTGTTTTTGTGCCCGAAGAGAGACTCGAACTCTCATGGCTTGCGCCACACGATTTTGAGTCGTGCGTGTATACCAATTTCACCACTCGGGCTTATCAATTTTAGGCTTATTTAAAATATAATAACTCTTTAATAATAGGCATTTGAAAGTCATTTGTCAATGTGATATTATTATGGCGTATGGCTAAAATAATTTCTCTTATAAATCAAAAAGGGGGAGTCGGCAAAACCACGACCGCAATCAATATCGCAACCTATCTGGCAAGTGCCGGAAAGTTGGTGCTTTTGGTTGATTTGGATCCGCAGGGCAATGCTTCTTCCGGACTTGGAATTGATGTCCGCAATTTGGAAAAAGGCATCTATCATGCTCTAGTTGGCGGAGAAAATCCGCGCAATATTATTATGCGCATCAATGATTCAGGGCATGATCTTCTACCTTCATCACAAGACTTGGCTGGTGCCGGTATAGAAATGGTGCATTTTGACAATCGGGAATTTAAACTATATGACGTGCTCAGGCAAATCAGAACAGATTACGATTACATTATTATAGACAGTCCGCCGAGCCTGGGACTTTTGACTATCAACGGACTGGTGGCCAGCGACGAAGTTTTAATTCCGGTGCAAACTGAATATTACGCTTTGGAAGGGCTTAGTCAATTGCTTCAAACAATCGAATTGGTGCAAAAACATTTGCAGCCAAATCTGAAAATTATGGGAGCCGTGCTTACTATGTATGACAAGAGAAATCGTTTAGCACGCCAAGTTGTCAGAGAAATGCGTAATCATTTTCCGGGGCATGTTTTCGAAAGCGTAATTCCTAGAAGCGTGCGATTGGCGGAAGCGCCGAGTTTTGGCAAATCAATTTTAAATTTTGACAGTCTTTCCAAGGGTGCCAGGGCATATAAAAATCTGGTCAGAGAAATTTTGGAAAAACATGAAAGCGAAAAGAAAAAATTCAGCGTATAAGTTTGCTAATTATATTTAAATAAATTTATGAGTCAGCAATTTGGTCTCGGCAGAGGTCTTTCATCATTAATTCCCAACAAACAGCCTGCGCAAAAAAGCGCTGACGAATTTTCTAAACGCGTAATAGGTGGTGCCGATGAGGCGATTCGTGGCGATAAATATGTCATTGAAATTGATGTTAATCAGATTATTGCTAATCCGCATCAGCCACGCAAGCAATTCGATGATGAAAGGCTGGAAAATCTAGCACAATCCATCAAGATGCATGGCATAATCCAGCCCCTGATTGTCAGCAAGAACGGCGGCCAGTATGAACTTATTGCGGGAGAACGCAGGCTTCAGGCAGCTAAACGGCTAGGGCTTAAAAAAGTTCCGGTCATTGTGCGGGAAGCCGATGAAATGCAAAAATTGGAGCTCGCTATAGTTGAAAATATTCAGCGGCACGACCTTAATCCAATTGAAGAAGGCAGAGCATATCAGAAACTTATTGACGAATTTCAAATGGGACAGGAAGAAATTGCCCAAAAAATGGGAAAAAGCCGAAGCCTGGTGGCCAATAAAATCCGCCTTCTGAATTTGCCAATGGAAATCCAAAAAGGTTTGATTGATGGAAAAATTACCGAAGGTCATGCCAAAGCCATTCTTTCAGTGGATAACCCGGAAAAGCAAAGAGCGCTCTATGAACTGATCCTAAAAAGCAATTTGACAGTGAGGCAAATTGAAGGCAAAACGCAGGAAATTTCCGTGAAATCTCACAAACGTAAGGTCAATATTGACCCGCAGATGAAACAATTGGAAAATGCTTTAATAGAAATACTGGGCACTAAAGTTAAAATTTCCAAAGCCGGAGACGGTGGAAAAATTATAATTGAATATTATTCTAAAGAAGACCTGGAATCGCTTTTGAAGAAATTTTCGCAAGAAAAATAAATTTTTGAAAACTGTCCCACAAAAAATCCCGACTTACTCGGGATTTTGTATTTGAAAAATATTTTAGTTGATATTTTGGATGGAAATATTTTTTTTAGTTTCCCGCCGGATATGGGATTTGGCTATGGAGGTTTTCACGAATTTGAGCCAATCCGGATTCGGGCCTTTGCGGTCTTTAGAAGTCAGAATTTCTAAAACATCTCCGTTTTTAATGCGATAATCTAGAGGCACCATATTGCCGCCGACTTTGGCGCCGGTAGCATGATTGCCGATTTCTCCGTGAATGGCGTAGGCGAAATCAATCGGGGTGGCATCTTCCGGAAGATCGATAATATCGCCCATGGGCGTAAAAGCAAAGATATGATTTTTGAAGAAATCAATCTTCAGCCCTTGCATGAACTCTTCATCATCCAAGCCTATTTCATTTTGCCATTGGCGCAGTTGTTTGACCCACACTATGTCGTTTTCCGGAATGGGCTGTTTTTTTCTGAAAATATAATCTTTCCAATTTTTCTTAGTTTTACTTTCACTATAAATCCAATGAGCAGCAATGCCGAACTCCGCTTCATTATGCATTTTTTGAGTGCGGATCTGAATTTCGATTATTTTTCCATCCGGACCGAAAACCGTGGTATGGATTGACTGATATCCGTTAGGCTTTGGCAGGGAAATATAGTCCTTGATTCTGCCGATCATGGGTCGGTATTTTTTATGCACAATGCCCAGAACTTCATAACAGTCAGCCACCTCGGGAACAATAATGCGGACTGCCGCTAAATCATGAATTTTATTGATATTCATGTCATATTCCTTGAGTTTCAGGAAAAGGCTGTAGAGACTTTTGGCCCGGCCGTCAATATTGATTATAGAGATGCCTTCTTTTTTTATTTCTTCGCCCAGTTCTTTTATCGCCTGCTTCACGTAGACTTCCTTATTTTTATAATTTATTTCTTCCAGTTCCTTCACTTTGTCAAAATTTACCCTGTCCAAATATTTGAAAGCAATGTCTTGGAGCTGGCTTTTTATTTCTCCCATGCCCAGCCGGTTGGCGATTGGCGCAAAAATTTCCATAGCTTCGCGCGCTATGCGGATCTGTTTTTCCGGCGGTTTATATTCAAGTGTCTGCATATTATGCAAACGGTCGGCCAATTTAATTATGATGACGCGGATGTCAGCTGCCATGGCCATGAACATTTTGCGTAAATTTTCCAAAAAATATTCTTCATGCGATCCGCGCAGCTTTATTCTTCCCAATTTTGTCACTCCATCAACTATGCAGGCTATTTCTTTGCCGAATTTTTTTTCAATTTCTTCCAGGGAAGTTGGCGTGTCTTCCGCCACGTCATGAAGAAGCCCGGCCGAAATAGTTTTCGAACGCATGCCCATTTGGGCGAGTATCCTGGCCACGGCTATCGGATGCTGGATATAATCTTCGCCACTGTCGCGTTTTTGTCCGGCATGCGCTTTTGTAGCAAAATCATACGCCTCAGTGATAAGCTTAATGCGCTCAGTTGTAGGGATTTTGAGTTCGCTTAGAATATCTTTTAATTCTAATTTTTTAGCCATATATTTATTAAAAACAAAAACGCAATCATATTTTTAAGTATAAGCAAGAAATTGTTTGAAAGCAATCAGCTTTTAACATAACTCCACTTTGCCATCCGGATTTATTGTTTTTATGTTTTTCAAAATTGACTGGTCGCTTCCAATGGAAAAAGGAGTTTCGAGCTTGTTGGTTTGGTGATGGAGAAAAACTTTACATTTTCCACGTGGGCAAGATCTGAAAAGTTCGGAAAGTTTGTGGATTATTTCCGGTTTAGCATCATCAGGCAGAGTAATTATCAGTTTTTGATTTGTAGTTTTTGGTTTGTAACTATCGCTGTGGTTTTCTTCGTGTGCGGATTCGTTTTTTTGATGTTTGGACTTCGTTGCTTCGATGCGGAGATGATTTTCCATTTCACTTTGATTAATTTCTTTAGCTTCATCGACAATCAGTTTATATTCTCCGTCTTTGTCTGAAAGGCGGCCGGTGGCCAGGATGACTTTTTCTTCTTCCCAAAGGCTGGCAATCCTTTCCAGGACTTTTGGAAAGACGAGCAATTCAATGGATCCTTTAACATCGGCCAGAACTATAAAATACATAGTCTGCTGATTTTTTGTCAGTATTTTGTGAATTTTTAAAATTACTCCGCCAACGGAAATTTTTTGTCCGACCAATTCTTTTGATAGCTTATCCAGCGGCAAAGCGACTTTTTCAATGTAGCTTTGATATTCAAGGGCGGGATGGCCGCTGACGTAAAGGCCCAGGAGCTCTTTTTCCCAATTTAATTTTTGTTTTCTGCTAGCCGGGGCGGAATCCAGTAGCTGGACATCAGGAGTTTCCAAAATATTTTCACCGAAAAGGCTTTCCTGATTGGAGTTTTTCATTTTTTGAACGTTTTTAGTGAAAGTCAGAATATTTTCCATGCTTTCGATTATCTGATTTCTCTCTCCCAATTCATCCAGAGCCCCGACTTTTGCCAACGCCTCGATGGATTTTTTATTCAGATCTTTCGTTTGGACTCTTTCCAAAAAATCACCAAGAGATTTGAATTTGCCATTTCTTTTCCGTTCCTCCACGATTTCATGGGCAACGACATGCCCGACATTTTTGATAGCATTGAATCCAAAGCGAATTCTCTCAACACCATGTTCATCAACAATCACAGCAAAATCTTCAAAACTTTCATTGACGTTGGGGGCCAAAACTTCAATGCCCATCTCGCGGCATTCGGCGGCTTCGATAGCGATGCGGTCGATATTATCCTGATCGGAAGTCAAAAGCGCAGCCATGAATTCAGCGGGAAAGTGAGCCTTGAGATAAGCGGTTTGGTAACCGATGAGAGCATAACAAGCTGCATGCGAACGATTGAATCCATATCCGGCAAAAGGTTCGATAAAGGAAAAAACTCTTTCTCCGATTTCGCTACTGATATTGTTTTTCACACAACCTTCAATAAACTTTATCTTCTGCTCCTTAATGAGTTCGAATATTTTTTTGCCCATGGCTTTCCTAAGCACATCGGCTTCACCCATTGAAAACCCGGCCAAGTCTCTGGCAATTTGCATCACTTGTTCCTGATAGACTGCTACGCCATAAGTATTTTTTAGGATAGGTTCCAGTTTTGGATGGATGTAGCTGACTTTGCGGCCATGTTTTCCGGAAATAAAATCAGGAATCCAATCCATCGGTCCGGGACGATAGAGGGCAACCATGGCAATGATATCTTCAAAAACAGTCGGTTTTAATAATTTCAAATATCTTTTCATACCGCTGCTTTCCAATTGGAATACTCCGGTTGTGCGGGCTTGTTGCAGAAGTTCGAAAGTTTCTTTGTTATCCAGAGGAATAGTATCAATGTCAATGTCAATTTTTCTGGTTTTGCGGACAATGCGCAAAGTGTTTTGGATGATGGTGAGGTTTTTTAGTCCCAAAAAGTCCATTTTAAGCAGGCCGATTTTTTCCACGTAGCTGGATTTGGTTGAAGATGAATATTGGGTTACCGTACCTTCTCGCGTACCTACGATATTTTGAATCGGAGAATATTCAGTAACCGGTTTTTTGGTAATCACAACGCCGCAAGCATGCATGCCGGCGTGCCTGACCACGCCTTCCAAACGCATGGCGTTATCAATTAATTTCTTGGCATCAGCGCCGGAATTATAATGGGCTTTAAATTCCGGCACTTCCTCAAGTGCTTTTTTGATGGAAGTGAACATCGGAATCATCTTGGATGTTTTGTCGCAAAATTCATAGGGAAAACCCAGAGCTCTTCCGGTATCGCGGATGGCGGCGCGGGCAGCCATGGTTCCAAAAGTGATGATTTGTGAGACATGATCATCGCCATATTTTTGGCGGACATATTCCAAAACCTTGTCGCGCTTGTCATCGGCAAAATCCATGTCGACATCGGGCATGGAAACACGATCTGGATTCAGAAATCTTTCAAACAGAAGATTATATTCAATCGGATCAATATTAGTGATGCCAGTCAAATAGGAAACGAAACTGCCGGCGGCGCTGCCTCTTCCTGGGCCAACCACAATATTATTTTCCTTAGCCCAATTGACGAAATCTTGGACGATCAAAAAGTAAGAAGCATAACCGGTCTTTTCAATGATAGAAAGCTCATATTCCATCCGGTCGCGATGTTTTTGCTCGATGTTGCCATTAAATCTTTTTTTCAAGCCTTCTTCGCAAAGATGGCGGAGATAACTCATGGCCGTGTAGCCTTCCGGAACATCAAAATGAGGGAGTTGCGTTTCGCCGAGTTTCAATTGAAAATCGCATTGATCAACAACCAGTTGAGTGTTGGTGACAACTTCCGGATGATCGGGAAAAGCCGCCGCCACTTCTTCTGGTGAGCGGAGCGACAGATCAAAATCCAAAAGATTCATGCGGTCTTTTTCCTGAACTTTGCGGTTGGTTTGCACGCAGAGCAAAATGTCCTGCGCGTCCGCGTCGGCCTTATTAACATAGTGGACATCGCAAGTGGCAACCACCGGAATATTTAATTCTTGCGACAGTTTGAAAATTCCATCATTGGCGATTTTCTGGTTGGCAAAACGCGGATGGCTTTGCACTTCCAGAAAAAAAGAATTCGGTTCAAAAATATCTTTGTATTCCAGGGCCAGTTCTTTGGCTTTGTCATAGTTGCTCATGATGATTTGCGCTGGAATTTCGCCTTCAGCGCAAGCGGAAAGGCCGACAAGACCTTTAGAATATTGGCGCAGCAATTCACGATTGATGCGCGGCTTGTAATAGAACCCGTCAAGATGAGCGATGGAAACCAATTTCATTAGATTGTGATAACCTTCCTCATTTTTGACCAATAATATCAAATGGTAGCGTTTGCGATTTTCCGCGGTTGATTCCTTGGATTTGTAATCTCCCGGAGTCACATACATTTCGCAGCCGATGATGGGTTTCATGCCTTTTTCCTTGGCTTTGATGAAAAGCTCCACTGCGCCGTACATCACGCCATGATCAGTGAGAGCAATCGAGTCCATGCTCAGTTCCTTGGCGCGATCTAAAAGATCGTCGATCTTGCCGAGACCATCTAATAGTGAATAATGACTATGGACATGTAAATGGGTATACTTCATAGAAATTTTTAATTTCCAATTTTTAATTTTTAAATAAATCTTAATTTTTTAATGTTTAAAGCATTTAAGCATTAGAAATTATTTTAAAAATTATAAAATTTAAAAGCCTCTACCAAAACAGCAAGGCTTAAAATTAAAAGCTATTAAAATTTGAGCATCTGATCGCAACATATTTTTGTTTATCTTCATCTCCCGGGGACTGGCCGCTGGGTTTTGCAAGATAAGTTTTACTAAAGACAGTATAGCACAGGTTTGAAATAAAAAAAGCCCTTTTTAATAATTCTGTTAAAAAGGGCTTAGGTCGAGGATTGTAAATCAAAAGAACAATTAAAAGAGGGAGAGGTTTGTTTGGTTGTTTTTTCTTTCTTTCTCTTCATTTTTTTCCATGCTCATCTGGTTGATTTTTTGAAATTCTTCAAACGCATTTCTGCTTATCGTATCTCCGCAAATTTTGCAGACATACATGCCGTCTTTTTCTTCATAAAAACAGTCTCCGCATGTGGTCGGCATATTTATATCTCCTTTCTTTTTGTATTCGAATTTATTTTTAAGAACAACTTTTGCCAAAAGAGTATAATAAAATTATAACAAAGTCAACCTGGCCCTGTTTGTAAAAATTAAAAATATTTTGTCGGAATCGGTCTTTCAATAAATACAATGTGATATAATAACTATAATAAACAAAATAATAATTAGCGGCATAATAAAATTCCAGGCGATTTAATTAAAAAATAAAATGCATTCATTCATACCGCATAAAAATAATCCTCACACATTTCGCAAAACCTTTTTCGTGGTGCTTGTTGTTTGTGTTTCTGGCGGACTTGCCTATTTTATAGAAAAATATCCGCAAAAAAAGGAAATTGAAATACCAAGCGGACAAGTTCAAAATCAAATTGTTGAAAATGAAGAAGTTTTAGCAGTAACCGAAACTGAACAAGCTGAAATTGCAGAAACAGAAGACAAGAAACAAACTGAAGAAACAGCAGAAGAAAATATAACAGAAGAAAAAAAAGAAGAAAATACGGGAGGAGAAAATGACATTGCTTTAAAACTGACAGCTAAGCCACTAACTTCTTCCGAACGCAACAAAAATCCTGCAACGCGCCTTCAAGAAGCTATGGTTTATGCGCAGCCGCAAATTCTGACAGGTAAATATATCGATGTCAGTCTGGCTTATCAAAACATAGTTATTTTTGAAAATGGAAAACCCCTGAAAGCCTTCCTGATTTCTTCCGGCGTAAGAGGTCTGTATACCCCGATAGGAACATTTAAGATTGAAAACAAGCATCCGCGGGCCTGGTCAAAAAATTATGGGTTGTGGATGCCATATTGGATGGCATTTTTGCCGTCGGGGGAGATGGGAATCCATGAACTTCCGGAATGGCCCGGCGGATATAAAGAAGGAGCTAATCATTTAGGCACGCCGGCTTCGCACGGATGTATAAGGCTGGGAATGGGTTCAGCCAAAGAGCTTTATGACTGGGCGGAAATCGGCACGCCGGTTGTCATCCATAAGTAACTTGTGGCGCAATAATGTTAAATAATTATAATTTCCAAACAAAAACAATAAAAGATGCTATTAAAAATCACTCCAAATATCAATAGTGATTTTTTTATGATATAATTTATTCATGAATGAACGCACTAAAATATTTTTATATTATGCATATAAAATCGGCTTGTATGTTTTTGCCATAATCGGATTTGTTTTAGTGGCTGGTTTTTTTGCTGTACGCTGGCATTTGACTGATGTCCAAGGAACAGTCGATGCCAACAATATCCGTTTTCAGGAAACACAAGCTAAAGTTTTGGGAGTAGAAAATTCAAATAATCTGGAAAATGAAACTTCGCTTGATAAATTAAATTCGCAAATTGAAAAACTTTCCCAAAAAAAAGAATTAAAAACAAAAAATTATTGTCTGCTTGATGCAATCGGACAATATTCTCCGCAAACGTCAGCCAGAATAATTCAGATATACCAGCAGACTGATTCAGATGCGCTGATTGCCAAAATGATTCTGGCAGCGAGAATCAGGATTGAAGAAAAAAACGGGAATTCGTCATTTGCTGATTGCGATCAAGCTTCTCTAAAAGTCGATGATGCCGGAATTACCCAAAAATATGCAGGAATTCAAGGCAAAACATTATTTCCTTGGATGGATAATGAAGAGTGGGAAACAATCAAGCAGGCAATCGTAAAAGATAAAGACCTTATAGAAAAAGCAGCCAGCATTGCGGGAATAGAATCAAGACTTCTTGTTTCCTGTGCAATTGTTGAACAAGTGCGCCTTTTTAATTCAGACAGGGAACTTTTTAAGAAATTTTTCGAGCCGCTGAAAATTCTCAGCAATGCTAATAAAATATCACTGGGAATCATTGGGGTTAAAGAAGAAACGGCAATTCAAATCGAAAATCACCTAAAAGATCAAAACTCACCCTACTATTTAGGTTTTGATTTGGAAAATGTTTTAGATTATGAAGAGGAAAATGGAAGCGCCGAAAGATATAATCGTCTGACAGAAAATACACATTTTTACTCTTATCTTTACGGTTCTATATATTTAAAACAGATACTTTCTCAATGGGAAAAAGCCGGATATAGCATTAAATTTCGTCCGGAGATAGCCGGTACGCTTTTTAATGTTG